>NZ_MAUH01000055.1:0-1846 GCF_001693475.1 Chryseobacterium sp. CBo1 | reverse complement strand
CTCTCAATTTTGTGAGAATAAAATCGTAAATTGCATCTAGGTTATTCATGAATGTATTTGATTGGTAGTCAATACAATTTACAAATTTTTGTAACATGAATAACTTTTTTTATAATGCACTACGGGTTATTAATATCTGTTTTAATGACTTCTACATTTGTGTATCCAATCGTTCTACCTTGAGTACGCATTCCTGCGATAACAGGTCTTGTCGATAGTTCTATAGCATTTTTTGCAATTTTATATGTTCTATGACCTCCGCTATAGCATGATATTTCATCTACTTTTCCAATTCTTTTATTTTTTGTATACATTGGGATATTAAATAATACTCCACTAGAAAACTGAGGGTTTTCAGCCTTCTTGTAGATATATTTTGTAGAATATTTGTATTGACCATTATCGTATTGTTTAATTTCTTTAATACGTATTCCTCCTGCATAGATAATTGGATCATCAGATAGATTAGGATTATTTTCCTCCCAGTTAAAACTAACTTGCGAATAAAAGTACATATAGTTGGAAATATTACCACTACCTAAACCTCCCCAATAAGTATGTTTTATCTCCACATATACTTTTTGAAGAGGAATATTACTATTATTATATTGGTTAAAGTTTATAACGGTTTGAACGTTCATTGGTGAATCAACAATCCAATACTTTTTGACTCCGTTTTCATAATAAAAAACACTCATTTCGGCATATAAGTAACTGCTATCTAAATAATTTGAAAAAGTTGATGCTTTGAATGTAGAGCTACGTGTAATCTTTAAATTAAGCTGCTTATTATAGTTTGTAAGATCAATTTCCTTAATAAATATTTTAGTATTGTTTATAGATGAATTGGGAGGAATTCCATAATTTATATCTTCTCCAGTAACAGAACCTGTCACAGAAAAAAAGAAATCTCTCTTAATGATATTATTTTTAGCAAGAAAATAATGCTCCTCATCAGGTCTATATAATAGAGAACTTGCAGTATTAGGTTCATAAATAAACTCATTTTTCCCACCTTCAGGATAAGTAATAGATTTTAATGAAAACGTTTGAACATAATCTGGATTAACATTTTTATCTGCAATTTGAATGATACCTGTCCCTAAATCAGATGCAAAAGCTTTTACAGGTGTATTTGTGCTTGTATCTTGGTATTTTATTGGAACATTAGGAAATCCTTTATTATTTGTTTTGTTATTGAAATATCCCCAATGATCTGTGGCATACGATAACCTCTGAGTCATCTTATTTTGTTCATAATATTCAAAAGATGTGGTTGTGCATTTTCCATCCCTATCACATTCCTGATAAGAAAGTAATTTCAGTCTTTTAGTTTTATCTTCTGTAGGGTCTGATGGAGCAGGTAAATCGATCAAAGATTGAAAATATTCATAATTAAAACGTTTTTCAGCAATTAAATGACCTGATTTATCTTTTATAATAATTTTATCTAATCTTTTAAGATCAACAAAATCTAACCTATTAGAATATTCAAAACTAATAATTGCATCCGAAGTGATAATCTTATCTAAAAGAGCTTCTTTTGACTCATATTGTATATCTGCATCTTGAGGATCTAAGTCAGGATCAACTACTGGAGTGCTAATTGGATCATTACAACCTACTGCTGAAGAAAAAGTTTGATATACAATGTTTTTTGTTTGAGCTGCAAGTTCTCTTTTTAGAATATTATTTGTAATGTAATAAAAATCTATATTAACCCGTAGTGCATTATAAAAAAAGTTATTCATGTTACAAAAATTTGTAAATTGTATTGACTACCAATCAAATACATTCATGAATAACCTAGATGCAATTTACGATTTTATTCTCACAAAATTGAGAG
>NZ_MAUH01000054.1:0-2088 GCF_001693475.1 Chryseobacterium sp. CBo1 | reverse complement strand
TGGATTCAAAACAAGAATACTAAGTAAAATAATGACACTCACATTTATCCAATTCATAAATGTTTTTGTTTATAAAAGAAAAATGAATAATATTAAAATAGCTATTGTGTGATAATGCACTACGGGTATTAATAATATTAAAGGAAGAGAAATATTTCAATACTATGTAGAATCTCCATTTCAAAGTGGTGATAATCATCTTGCAACAACAGAAAGTACTTCAGCAAAATATGAGTTTATGGAAAGCAGAGACTGGCGAAATGGTCAGTTATTAAAATATATAGCTTTTAATAGTAATAATGATACAATTAAAATTAGTAAAAGAGATTTTTATTTAGCAGGAGCACCTAATGCGAGTGTCAATTATCATCAAGAAAGAAATGTGAAAATGCTATTATACAATCTCATAAGCCCAACTTACTATTCTCCTGGAGGTGAATCTCTCATAGATGCTGCGGCGCCGATAAGTAGTATGGCAGGTAATGCTTATGTTAATGGTGTTTTTCCTTCTTACATTGGATTAAATAATAATACTCAGCAAGGTAATTTCCCTATTTTCGTAAAACACAGCGATGCATTCCTATTAAAAAGAGAGACAACGACGGATTATTTTATTGGGGGTAAAAAGAAGTCAAAAATATCGGAATATTTTTACGATAACCCTTTATACCCAACGACTCTGACTTCTAAAAAAGATAGTTCTTCAGGAGAGGACGCTATGATTGATACAAGTTATAAATATGCCCCTGAAAAAGGAAATCAAAAGTTAGTAAATGCCAACATGATTGGTATTACATTAGAAACCGAGGTAAAGGAAAACTCAAAAATGTTATCAAAAATAGAAATTAAATACGATAATCCTTTGAATTTATTTCCTACCTCTGTTTTGTCTTATGATCTTCAAAATACTGTCTCAACGGAAATTACTTACGATCAATACGATTCAAAAGGGAATTTATTACAGTATACGACAAAGGACGGAATTTCTACTGCCATTATCTGGGGTTATAATTCTACTCAGCCAATAGCAAAAATAGTTGGAGCCACTTATGCACAGGTTTCATCTTTGGCGGCTGACATTATTTCGGCGTCCGATTCGGATACGAATGCTACTACAGAGCAGGATTTAATAGATAAATTAGATATCTTCAGAAAACAGTCTGCATTGAGCAGTGCCCAGATCACGACTTACACGTATGATCCGTTGATTGGGGTAAAGAGTATCACGCCACCTTCGGGAATCAGGGAGGTTTACCTTTACGATACAGCCAACCGTTTAAAGGAAATCAGAGAAAATAATGCGTTAGGGAAAGTTTTAAAAGAATTCAAATACAACTATAAACCATAAAAACACAAACATGAAAAAGATACTCATTCCCATAGGAGCTTTATTGTTTCACAGCTCAGCTCATGCCCAGTTGAGTCCTACAGAAAATTATGTTTACACGAAAACGTATCTGGATTATAACGGAACTACAGCTTCCAAAACCTCGGAAACGGTTCAGTATTTCGATGGTTTAGGCAGACCAAAGCAGGTTGTGAATGTAAAAGCATCACCTCTTCAAAAAGATGTTGTAACGCATATTGAATATGACGGCTTCGGCAGACAGGTAAAAGATTATTTACCTGTCCCGCAATCCAATACTATGAACGGAGCTATCATTTCCAGTCCTTTATCTAATGCGACACAGTCCGGAATTTACGGATCAGAAAAGATCTATTCGGAGAAGATTTTAGAAAACTCGCCATTAGACCGAATCCAGCAGCAGATCCAGGTGGGTAACGACTGGAGCCAGAAACCTGTAAAGTTTGATTATGATGCGAACATTGCAGGAGAAGTTATCAGGTTTACCACGACAACAACATGGGTAAACAATGCAACGAAATCTGAGATTAGTAATAACGGAAGCTATGGAACAGCTCAGCTGTACAAAAACACGGTGACCGATGAAGACGGCAATAAAACCATTGAATTTAAGAATGGACAGGGACAAACGATATTGGTAAGAAAAATGCTTGACGGAACACAAAGTGCAGATACTTATTATGTTTATAATGAATATAACCAGCTTGCCTTTGTTATTCCGC
>NZ_MAUH01000053.1:0-2527 GCF_001693475.1 Chryseobacterium sp. CBo1 | reverse complement strand
CTCTCAATTTTGTGAGAATAAAATCGTAAATTGCATCTAGGTTATTCATGAATGTATTTGATTGGTAGTCAATACAATTTACAAATTTTTGTAACATGAATAACTTTTTTTATAATGCACTACGGGTAAAATTACTAAGGTAATAGAATGAACAATAGTTGATAATCGAGTATCTTTTTTAAACACAAAAGCTTTTACCACATTAGCAATCAATAAAATAACATTGAGTAACACAACAATCAAAATTGATAAAAAATCTAAGTTTGGTGTACACGGACCAGATTTAAATTTTCCCGAAACATTTATTGCAATTACTATCAAACTTACTATTATATAGAAAAGTATTGATTTTACAGCATTTTTCTTTTCGTGATTCATAAGTTTAAAACGTTCCTTTATAAAATATAAATCAAAGTTAATTTAATGATTTGTATTATTCAACATCGGAACAAATTTATAGGCTCCGAATTCTTCTTTCTCTATTTCTGTAGGAGAAATTTTGGTAAATCTGTAGAGAACCTGCTGATCCGTCGGACCTAAAGGAATGACCATTTTTCCACCTACTTTTAGCTGCTTTAATAATTCTGTCGGTAAAACAGACGCACCACAGGTCACGATAATTTTGTCGAAAGGCGCGAAAGTCGGCAATCCGGCAAAACCGTCTCCAAAACTTTGAAATTTTGGAAAAAGATTCATTTCACGCAGCTTTTTTTTAGAAAAATCAAAAAGATCTTTTTGTCGTTCGACAGTATAAACATTAGCTTTCATCGCAAGTAAAACAGCCGTCTGATAACCACAACCTGTTCCGATTTCAAGAACTTTTTCGCCTTCTTTTACCTGCAATAGCTCAGATTGTTCCGCAACGGTTGAAGGGTGCGAGATCGTCTGATGTGCAGCGATAGGAAAAGCACGGTCTTCATACGCATAATCCTCAAAAATACTTTCAATAAAAAGATGCCTCGGAACTTCATTGATGGCAGAAAGCACATTCTCATCGGAAATCCCGATTCTGTGTCTGAGATATTCAACCAAATTCTTCCTTTTACCCTTGTGTACAAATGAATCTACCATATCACAAAAATAGGAAATTGATTTGAAAAAAGGAATGTATGATTTGAAATTTGAGGTTCGAAATTTGACATTTATTGTGTCGTCGAACTTTGCTGAGTGATCCTTTACAGTTTGAAAGAAAAATATAAAACAGAGCTTTTAAGGTAGTACTGAATGTCAATTGTGAATGGTAGATTCTGAAATTAAAATCATGAACTAAAAATCTTGAATCTTGAATCTTAAACAATGATAAGTTATGACCTGAAGCTAAAATTTCAATTTCAAATCTCAAATTTCAAATCTCGAATCCTAATTTCAAATTAAACATTTATCTTTACAAAAATTTGATACGCTATGTTAAAAGCAGGTTTGGTAGGCGCCGGACATTTGGGGAAAATACATTTAAGACTTCTGAATCAGTCTGATAAATATGAGTTTGTAGGTTTTCACGATAAAGACCCAGAAAACGGAAGAAAACTTGAAGCCGAATTCGGATATAAATATTTTGAAAATTTCGACGAATTATTAGATCAGATCGAAATGCTTGATATTGTGACTCCCACCATTTACCATTATGATTATGCTTTAAAAGCGATCGAAAAAGGGCTTCATTTTTTTATTGAAAAACCAGTTACCCAAACACTTGAACAGGCTGAAGAAATTTTAATGAAATGTCGTGAAAACGGCATCAAAGCACAGGTAGGTCACGTTGAAAGATACAATCCTGCATTTATAGGAGCTAAAGATTATATTCAGAATCCTATGTTTATAGAAATTCACCGATTAGCGGAATTTAATCCTCGTGGAACAGATGTTTCTGTGGTTTTAGATTTAATGATTCACGATCTTGATATTTTATTGAGTGTTGTAAAATCTCCTGTAAAAAACATTCATGCAAGCGGTGTTTGTGTAGTGAGTAAAACTCCCGATATTACCAATGCAAGAATTGAGTTTGAGAATGGTTGTGTCGCTAATTTAACGACCTCAAGAATTTCGATGAAAGCAATGAGAAAAAGCCGTTTCTTCCAGAAAGACGCTTATATTTCTGTTGATTTTTTAGAGAAAAAAGCGGAAGTGATCAGAATGCAGGATGCTCCTGAAAACCCGACTCCGTTTGATATGATTATTGAAAATGCAGAAGGCGAAAAAAATCAGATTTTGTTTGAATATCCAAATATTGAGCCGAATAATGCGATTCTGGATGAATTGAATTCTTTTGCGGATGCCATTCTTGAAGAAAAAAATGTAGAAGTTTCTTTGGAAGACGGAACTGAAGCTTTGAAAGTGGCTTTGAAAATCATGGAATTGATTTCTTAAAAAATTAATTATAAAAATATTTAAGAGGCTGTTTCAAAAGAGAGACAGCCTTTTTAATGCAAAAAAGGAAAGCCTGAGCTTTCCTAATAGTTGCAAATTTTGTAATTTGCTTTGTGTTAACTAATTCAAAAGTAGTATTTAAAGATTACAATCCCAAAGA
>NZ_MAUH01000052.1:0-2922 GCF_001693475.1 Chryseobacterium sp. CBo1 | reverse complement strand
AAAGGGAAGCACAGTCATATTTTCTGGTGTGCAGGCGTATGCATGGAAGCAAAATGCGATTGCTTGGACCGCTGAAAAAGTGGAAGAAATCTCAGCAGAAACTGGACAAGATCTAGAGGACATTTTTACAGATAAGGGGGAGAAATAAATGAGTGAAGAGAAAACTCTACATCAACTCCTGGACGCGAAGCTGGACAAGCTAGCGGAAGATTTTCTAGGACAGATTAAAGGCTATGACATCACACATAGTGCTGTGGCGGTATCCAAAGATAGAACTGATGGAGTAAGTGTAAAAATCATCTTTGGAACTATAGTGCGAGAAGAATATGCCTGGGAGCTTGCGAAAATGTCGCCACTAGAGAAGCAAATGGATGATATTGCGAAGGAACTTGGGTTTGATTTTAGTGTGATGCATGACAGCTGCACGAATGATGACTACACGGATTGGACATCAGTAGTGCTAGGAACAGCGATGCGCTAAGGGGATACAAGGGGAAGATTTTCCCCTTGTCCTTGCGGGGGTGTGGGGGAGACTTCCCCCACTGATTGATGAGTGAGGAGCACTAGACAGCAGCGGGGGGTGATCTGCAGCAATGTGCAGCAGTCTCCTCCACCCCCCTGTCCTTGCTTTTTCCCCAGCTATTGCATGGCGGAAACAATGCAAAATGACACTGATGTAAGTTAAAGAGAAGAAAATAAGAAAATACCCCCATATCCTGCGAAATCTTGGCGGATCAACAGGAATACGGGGGCAACAACACACGGAAAAGGTGTTCTGTATGCAGCATATCATCACCCAGCGCGGGCGCGTAGCGGCGCGCGGCGAGCGGAAGACAGGAGCAACCGGAGCGGTAGCGACAGCGCTAGCGACGGGCGCGGCGTGGCTGGAGCGAAGCAAGCAAAGCGAAGCGGCAAGCGCGCGCGTTCAGAAAGAAACGACTTATGCTTCCACTGCAGGTCAAAGGCATGATTTACCCCCTACACGCGCTGTCAGTAGGGTGCAAATGCAGCAGCTGGGGGAGCTGCAAAAACGCGGTTATGAGCGTGCAGGCAGGTTAGAGCGCGTGAAGCAATGCGGCACTATACCCATTGTGGCTTCACGGGTAGCGCTGGGGATTACTGAGCGAGGTGGTATCACCATGGCGGGGCGGTGTATGTGCGGTAGCAGGTGGTGTGCTGATTGCTGGAGCAGGATCGCTAGTGAGCGTGGTGAGGATGTAAGAGCGGTAGCAGAATGGGCTGCTAGTAAAGGCTTTCAGTTGGTGCTGGGCACTTTCACTGCTGCTCACGTGAAAAAAGAAGTGCTGGATGAGTGTGATGGTGATACCCACCAGGCGGTGATGAAGCAAAATGTGGGGGAAGTTTTTGATGGGCTAGCGGCTGCATGGCGCTATGTGCATGCAGGTAGAGCAGGAAAAGAGATAAAAGCACAGCGGGTTGGCTATGCACGGGGCTTTGAGCTGACTACTGATGCTCTAGAAACGAAACAGATTACTGGCACACATGGGCACTTTCATGTGCTGATTATTTTTGAAAAAGGCGTGGATTTAGACACCCAAAAGGCTGTTATGTGGGAGCGCTGGCAGCGTGGGTGTGAGAAGCAAGGGCTGAAAACTGCAGCACGGGGCTTTGACTGGAAAGTGCTGAAAGTGGATAACAGCAGACATATCAGTGCAGCAGCATCTTACCTGGTCAAAGGCGAAAAACTTAGCGCTGAAAAAATCGGCGGCGAGATTGCACAAGGTAATAAAAAAGCTGGGCGCGGGGAAAAAAGGACTTCTCCAGAGGGACTTTTGCGCGCTATTGGCGCACTAGATGGTGAAAAAGCTCAACTCCTGGGCGCGAAAGCGGTTGCACAATGGCGTGGATTGGAAGAAGCATGCAGGGGAAGAAGATGGCTGACTTGGTCTAGGGATCTCCGAAAAATGGCTGGCTTGGGTGAGGAAAAATCAGATGAGGAGATTGCTAATACCCAGGAAGAAGTGCAGGGGGACACTATGGCAGTGGTGGAATATGACGAGGTCAAAGACTATATTGAGGAAATAAGAGAAGCGGTTCTAGAGACAAAGAAAACAGCAGAAAAGTGGGAAACTCTCCTGCTGTGCTTGCAATCTTTGGGTATTGCTTACGAACTTACTTCACGCGAAGAATGGGACAGGCAAGTAAAGAAATGGATAAAGGCGCGCAGGCTTAAAGAGTAAAAGCTTTCTTGCTTACTTGCTTGCTTTTTTCTCTTTATCCAGTGCTTCGAAATAATGTTCTAATGCCTGGGTGTAAATCTCCTGCTTTTTCATTCCAGTTTCAGCTTTTAACTCCTGGACGGCAATGGCGAGACGGCGGGGGACACGAACATTATCAGGGACAAGCTCTTCATTGAGCTTATTCAGTTGCTCTTGAAGATCTGCCTTAGTGATGGATTTTTTGGTCATACATAAAGCATACAAAACAAAGCAAAATAAAGCACTAAAAAACCAAGCAAGTAAGTAAGAAACCAAGCACACAAACCGCCGGCAAAATCGGCGCTGACGAACAACGATTGGTTTGTTTTATAATACTAATCAGCTGCAAAAGTTGCAGTATATAAACGAAAGGCTAGCTATGTTTATTGATGGACTTTTTACAGGTGTGCAGGTGGAAGATGTTTCTGCTGTCATGCTTTACAGTGATGGAAAAAGGACTGATGAGCAGGAAAAAGGCAAAGATGGGCTTCCCCTTTGGCACATCACATCAGCAATGAAATCTGGAAACTATATTTTGCCTTGCAGGGTGAAAGTGGGAACTCACCAACCTCCAAAAAAGGGAAGCACAGTCATATTTTCTGGTGTGCAGGCGTATGCATGGAAGCAAAATGCGATTGCTTGGACCGCTGAAAAAGTGGAAGAAATCTCAGCAGAAACTGGACAAGATCTAGAGGACATTTTT
>NZ_MAUH01000051.1:0-5383 GCF_001693475.1 Chryseobacterium sp. CBo1 | reverse complement strand
ACAAACATACAATGGAGAGTTTGATCCTGGCTCAGGATGAACGCTAGCGGGAGGCCTAACACATGCAAGCCGAGCGGTATTTATTCTTCGGAATAGAGAGAGCGGCGTACGGGTGCGGAACACGTGTGCAACCTGCCTTTATCAGGGGGATAGCCTTTCGAAAGGAAGATTAATACCCCATAATATAATTGATGGCATCATTGATTATTGAAAACTCCGGTGGATAGAGATGGGCACGCGCAAGATTAGATAGTTGGTAGGGTAACGGCCTACCAAGTCAGTGATCTTTAGGGGGCCTGAGAGGGTGATCCCCCACACTGGTACTGAGACACGGACCAGACTCCTACGGGAGGCAGCAGTGAGGAATATTGGACAATGGGTGAGAGCCTGATCCAGCCATCCCGCGTGAAGGACGACGGCCCTATGGGTTGTAAACTTCTTTTGTATAGGGATAAACCTAGATACGTGTATCTAGCTGAAGGTACTATACGAATAAGCACCGGCTAACTCCGTGCCAGCAGCCGCGGTAATACGGAGGGTGCAAGCGTTATCCGGATTTATTGGGTTTAAAGGGTCCGTAGGCGGATCTGTAAGTCAGTGGTGAAATCTCATAGCTTAACTATGAAACTGCCATTGATACTGCAGGTCTTGAGTAAGGTAGAAGTAGCTGGAATAAGTAGTGTAGCGGTGAAATGCATAGATATTACTTAGAACACCAATTGCGAAGGCAGGTTACTATGTCTTAACTGACGCTGATGGACGAAAGCGTGGGGAGCGAACAGGATTAGATACCCTGGTAGTCCACGCCGTAAACGATGCTAACTCGTTTTTGGGTTTTCGGATTCAGAGACTAAGCGAAAGTGATAAGTTAGCCACCTGGGGAGTACGTTCGCAAGAATGAAACTCAAAGGAATTGACGGGGGCCCGCACAAGCGGTGGATTATGTGGTTTAATTCGATGATACGCGAGGAACCTTACCAAGACTTAAATGGGAAATGACAGATTTAGAAATAGATCCTTCTTCGGACATTTTTCAAGGTGCTGCATGGTTGTCGTCAGCTCGTGCCGTGAGGTGTTAGGTTAAGTCCTGCAACGAGCGCAACCCCTGTCACTAGTTGCCATCATTAAGTTGGGGACTCTAGTGAGACTGCCTACGCAAGTAGAGAGGAAGGTGGGGATGACGTCAAATCATCACGGCCCTTACGTCTTGGGCCACACACGTAATACAATGGCCGGTACAGAGGGCAGCTACACAGCGATGTGATGCAAATCTCGAAAGCCGGTCTCAGTTCGGATTGGAGTCTGCAACTCGACTCTATGAAGCTGGAATCGCTAGTAATCGCGCATCAGCCATGGCGCGGTGAATACGTTCCCGGGCCTTGTACACACCGCCCGTCAAGCCATGGAAGTCTGGGGTACCTGAAGTCGGTGACCGTAACAGGAGCTGCCTAGGGTAAAACAGGTAACTAGGGCTAAGTCGTAACAAGGTAGCCGTACCGGAAGGTGCGGCTGGAACATCTCATTTTAGAGCGTCTTATGACGTTAAACAAAATTAGTATCGCAAGATACAGGTACTTACTTAAAGAGAAGCTTTAGTTTTTTATTTGGTTGATATATAAAAATAAAACCCACTAGAAATTAGTAACAGGGACAGAGATACGGGATACGAGTTGATGGATACGGAACACGTAACCAAAAACACGAAACTCGGAACACAAAGAGTCTCGTAGCTCAGCTGGTTAGAGCGCTACACTGATAATGTAGAGGTCGGCAGTTCGAGCCTGCCCGAGACTACTAATTTTGAGTACAGGAGTTTGAGAGTATTAGAGAGAATGAGTTAACACTCAAACCCTCCCACTCACTCACTCGCAGACTCAACTAGAGGGGGAATTAGCTCAGCTGGCTAGAGCGCCTGCCTTGCACGCAGGAGGTCAAGGGTTCGACTCCCTTATTCTCCACCAAGTTACAGAAATGTAACAAGAACAGAAGATATTTAAAAAAGATCAAAGGATTATAGCCGATAGGGGCTAGATCATCCCGATTCATCGGGAAGGTCAAGGGTTCGACTCCCTTATTCTCTACATATTGTATGATGTACGAAAGTACAGCGTATAATGTACGAGGGTAATATAAGGAAATGTATACTACATAGTGACGGAGCCGTCATTACTACATTTTACATTTTACTTAAGTACAAGCATAAAGATCATTGACATTAACGGTAAAGACATCACAAAGAGAAAACCGAGCACTTATAAGTGCTTGAGTAACCTAAAAATAGGAAAGAAATCGTTAAGGGCGTATGGCGGATGCCTAGGCTTTCAGAGGCGAAGAAGGACGTGGTAAGCTGCGAAAAGCTCGGGGGATTGGCACACACGAATTGATCCCGAGATGTCCGAATGGGGCAACCCGGCATGTTGAAGACATGTCACCTCGTAAGAGGAGCAAACCAGGAGAACTGAAACATCTAAGTACCCTGAGGAAAAGAAATCGAAGAGATTCCGTAAGTAGTGGCGAGCGAAAGCGGATTAGCCCAAAAGTCTTTATATATTTAGAAGAACGTACTGGAAAGTGCGGCCATAGACGGTGATAGCCCGGTATTCGAAAGGTATACATAGATGATAAATGAGTAGGGCGGGACACGTGAAATCCTGTCTGAATATGGGGGGACCATCCTCCAAGGCTAAATACTCCTGAAAGACCGATAGTGAACAAGTACTGTGAAGGAAAGGTGAAAAGCACTTCGAATAGAAGGGTGAAATAGAACCTGAAACCGTACGCCTACAAGCGGTCGGAGCACCATTAAGGTGTGACGGCGTGCCTTTTGCATAATGAGCCTACGAGTTAATTTTACTAGCGAGGTTAAGGACTTCAGGTCCGGAGCCGGAGCGAAAGCGAGTCTGAATAGGGCGCATAGTTAGTAGGATTAGACGCGAAACCTTGTGATCTACCCATGGGCAGGTTGAAGCTTTGGTAACACAAAGTGGAGGACCGAACCGGTTGACGTTGAAAAGTCTTCGGATGACCTGTGGGTAGGGGTGAAAGGCCAATCAAACTGGGAGATAGCTCGTACTCCCCGAAATGCATTTAGGTGCAGCGTCGATATATAGTTTATTAGAGGTAGAGCGACTGATTGGATGCGGGGGAGTCAAATCCTACCAATTCCTGACAAACTCCGAATGCTAATAAATGATGGTCGGCAGTGAGGGCATGGGTGCTAAGGTCCATGTCCGAGAGGGAAAGAACCCAGACCAACAGCTAAGGTCCCCAAATATATGCTAAGTTGAAGCAACGCGGTTGAACTGCATTGACAGCTAGGATGTTGGCTTGGAAGCAGCCATTCATTTAAAGAGTGCGTAACAGCTCACTAGTCGAGCGGTTCGGCATGGATAATAATCGGGCATAAGCATATTACCGAAGCTATGGATTTATAATTTATTATATCTGGTAGGGGAGCATTCTGTTTGCGCCGAAGCAGTATCGTGAGGTATTGTGGAGCGGACAGAAAAGAAAATGTAGGCATAAGTAACGATAAAGGGGGCGAGAAACCCCCTCACCGAAAGACTAAGGTTTCCTCAGCCATGCTAATCAGCTGAGGGTTAGTCGGGACCTAACGCGAACCCGAAAGGGGTAGTGGATGGACAATGGGTTAATATTCCCATACTTGCTCACACTAAAAAGGGGACGGAGTGACGTAGCTACTGGAGACTGACGGAATAGTCAAGGCCTAGCCTTCGGGCGAAGCTGCTGTAGTGAACTCGCTTCCAAGAAAAGCCGAAGTGAAGCAACCCGTACCAAAACCGACACAGGTAGTCGAGGAGAGAATCCTAAGGTGCTCGAGTGAGTCGTGGCTAAGGAACTAGGCAAAATAGTCTCGTAACTTCGGAAGAAGAGACGCCAACAGCAATGTTGGCCGCAGTGAAGAGGCCCAGGCGACTGTTTATCAAAAACACAGGACTCTGCTAAATCGAAAGATGCTGTATAGGGTCTGACACCTGCCCGGTGCTGGAAGGTTAAGGAAGGGCGTTAGCGTAAGCGAAGCGTTTGACTGAAGCCCCAGTAAACGGCGGCCGTAACTATAACGGTCCTAAGGTAGCGAAATTCCTTGTCGGGTAAGTTCCGACCTGCACGAATGGTGTAACGATCTGGGCACTGTCTCAGCCACGAGCTCGGTGAAATTGTAGTATCGGTGAAGATGCCGATTACCCGCAATGGGACGAAAAGACCCTGTGAACCTTTACTATAACTTCGTATTGACTTTGAGTAAGTAATGTGTAGGATAGGTGGGAGACTTTGAAGCAGGCACGCTAGTGTTTGTGGAGTCAACGTTGAAATACCACCCTTTACTTACTTGGAGCCTAACTTCTTTTAGAAGGACATTGCGTGGTGGGTAGTTTGACTGGGGTGGTCGCCTCCAAAAGAGTAACGGAGGCTTTCAAAGGTACCCTCAGCACGCTTGGTAACCGTGCGTAGAGTGTAATGGCATAAGGGTGCTTGACTGTGAGACCTACAAGTCGATCAGGTGCGAAAGCAGGACATAGTGATCCGGTGGTTCCGTATGGAAGGGCCATCGCTCATAGGATAAAAGGTACTCCGGGGATAACAGGCTAGTCTCCCCCAAGAGCTCACATCGACGGGGAGGTTCGGCACCTCGATGTCGGCTCGTCACATCCTGGGGCTGGAGAAGGTCCCAAGGGTTGGGCTGTTCGCCCATTAAAGTGGCACGCGAGCTGGGTTCAGAACGTCGTGAGACAGTTCGGTCTCTATCTATTGCGGGCGTTAGATGTTTGAGAGGGCTTGATTCTAGTACGAGAGGACCGAATTGAACAAACCTCTGGTGTATCAGTTGTACCGCCAGGTGCACCGCTGAGTAGCTACGTTTGGAAGAGATAAGCACTGAAAGCATATAAGTGCGAAACTCGCCTCAAGATGAGACATCTTTTAAGGGTCGTTGGAGATGACAACGTCGATAGGCTACAGGTGTAAAGTTGGTAACAGCATAGCCGAGTAGTACTAATTACCCGTAGATTTATAGCCTATAAGTGTTGCTTATGGCAATTGGCCAATAGCTATTAGCTAAAAGCCAGACGCCAACAACAAGCCTTATAAGTGCAATACTGGTTTTGCCTTTGTGATGAAATTTACCGATAAAATATTCGATATTCCGAATTTACAATTCAATATTCAAAATCTTGAATAAAGAATAAGGAATCCCGAATCATATACAACCTTTAGGGTGGTTTTAGCGGTGGGGCTCACCTGTTCCCATTCCGAACACAGAAGTTAAGCCCACCAGCGCCGATGGTACTGCGAAAGCGGGAGAGTAGGTCGCCGCCAGTTTTTTTACAAAAGTCTCATACATGTATTTGTATGAGACTTTTTT
>NZ_MAUH01000050.1:0-6404 GCF_001693475.1 Chryseobacterium sp. CBo1 | reverse complement strand
CTCTCAATTTTGTGAGAATAAAATCGTAAATTGCATCTAGGTTATTCATGAATGTATTTGATTGGTAGTCAATACAATTTACAAATTTTTGTAACATGAATAACTTTTTTTATAATGCACTACGGGTTATCACCAGATTATAATAAAGCAAATCTTGCAAAAGACGTTGAATTCAGAGAAGGATTAAAACCTGGAGATATCGGTTATTTGATTCATCTTCACGGTAAGCTTTACACCGAAGAATCCGGTTACAGTCAGGATTTCGAAAAATATGTAATAAAAACTTTTTCCGAATTTCTAGAACATTATTCGCCGGAAAATGATAAAATCTGGCTTGCGGAATACAATCAGCAAATTGTCGGATGTGTGGCTATTTTTCAACGTTCTTCTGAGGAAGCGCAGCTGCGATGGTTTTTAACATTGCCCATGTTCAGAGGAACAGGAATTGGGAAAAAGCTGTTGAATACGGCTCTGGATTATTGTAAAGACAAGAAATACAAGAATTTGTATTTATTAACGACCAGCGTTCAGCAAAAAGCGATCGCGATGTACGAAAAAGTTGGTTTTGTAAAAACGGAATCTGTAGAATCTCTGCAATGGGGACAATTGCTTGTGGAAGAAAGGTTTGATCTAAAATTGAATTAAAAAAAAATATCAGTAATCTGATTATTTCGTAACTTTGTATCAGAAAAATGATATTGTTGAATTGTGAATTACTCTATTATTAAAATATCATTTTGGCAAAAAATTTAGCATCATGGTTAATTTAGAATGGTACCGAACTTTCAAAGCGATCTACAAAACCGGAACTTTAACGGGAGCGGCAGATTCTTTATTTATTTCTCAGCCGGGAGTGAGTCTTCATTTGGGCTCGTTGGAAGCTTATGTCGGATATAAATTATTTGACAGAACGGGCAGAAAAATGATACCAACCGAAAGAGGGAAGGTTTTGTTTAATGCCATTTCAGAACCTTTAACGAAGCTTGAAGAGGTTGAGAAAAACTTTCAAAAATCTACAGAAAAACATACTCCAACCATCAGTGTGGGAATGTGTTTTGAAACCTTTCAGACCACTTTGGAACAGTATGTTTCGAGTCTTGATTTTAATCTGATTATCAGTTTTGGCGAATATCCAGAAATGCTGGATCAGTTGGATAAAGGGATTTTAGATTTAATTATTACACCCAAAAAAGGCACTTCACCCAACATCTTACACGAAGCTTTTTCTTCCGAACAAATTGTCTTGATTGGTGGTAAAAATATTGACAAAGAAAGTTTTGATGAGGTTTTAAAAACAAAAGATTCCCAAAAAATCGAGAACTGGCTGAAACAGGAAAAATGGTACGGAACAACGGGAGATATGGAACATCTTTTTCAGTTTTGGTTGCTCAATTTCGGGCATAAACCAAATTTCCGTCCGAATTATATTGTTCCTAATCTGAATTCTATCCTTCGTTGTCTGAAAGGAGGAAACGGGTTGGCGGTAATTCCTAATTTTCTCTGTAAAGAAGAAGTTGAAAACGGTAATGTAAAAATCATCTGGGAAGGAGAGAAAAAGCTCGAAAATACCCTTTATTTTGGTTGTCGTAAAAAAACAATGTATCAATCGGAGATTGATCATATCAAAGGACTTTTCAGACAGGTGATGGATAAAATTGAGGTATGATTTTACTGAATTTTATTTGAGGAAAATTCCCCTCCTTTGGAGAGGTGGTCTACTATTTTCAACATCAGTTTGAAAAGTTTATAAAAAATACAATACAAGAATTTTTTCTTAACTTTGCCACTCATAAACCCCAAAATACCAGGATGTAGGATACAATTTCTTTCAGATTTAATAACAATAACAGAAATGTTATTGCAGTTTTAACTTTACTAAGAAAGAAATTATGCTTTTTCTACAAAATATATCCTTTGGATTTCCAGCGGGGAATCTGCTTTTTAATTCTATCAACTTAATAATACCATCGCATATAAAATCGGCTTTAGTCGGAAGCAACGGCATGGGAAAATCTACCTTACTGAAAATCATTACTAACGAAATTGAACCTTTGGAAGGAAACGTCAATATGCATGGTGATTTGTTCTATGTTCCGCAGATGTTTGGAAATTTTAACGACCTGACGATTGCGCAATGTTTAAAAATCGATAAAAAATTAGAAGCCCTTCAAAAAATAACAAATGGGGAAGTGGATGAAATTTATTTTGAAGCATTGAATGACGATTGGGACATTGAAGAACGCTGTCAAATCGCTTTGCAACAATGGAAACTTGAAAATTTAGATTTAAATCAAACATTGGAAAGTCTAAGTGGCGGACAAAAAACAAAGGTCTTTCTAGCTGGAATTCAGATCAATCAGCCTGAAATTATTTTACTCGACGAACCGACCAATCATCTCGATCTGGAAGGCAGGAATCTGTTGTATGATTTCATTAAAAAGACAAATTCGACGATTGTGATTGTCAGTCATGACCGAGCTTTGCTGAATTTAGTTGATACGATTTTTGAATTAAGCAATCAGGGAATTTCGACCTACGGTGGGAATTTTGATTTTTATGCCGAACAAAAAGAAATCGAAAATGAAGCGTTGCAAAATGATATTCACTCGAAAGAACGCGCGTTGAAAAAGGCAAAAGAAAAGGAACGCGAAACCTTGGAACGAAAGCAAAAATTGGACGCAAGAGGAAAAGGAAAACAGGAAAAATCGGGTGTGGCGAGAATTATGATGAATACACTTCGGAATAATGCTGAAAAAAATTCGTCTAAGTTAAAAGGAATTCATGCTGAGAAAATCAATGATATTTCGGGTGATTTGCGGGATTTGCGTTCGTCGGTGAGAAATGCCGATCAGATGAAAGTAATTTTTAATGATTCGAATCTGCATTCTGGGAAAATTTTGATTTCGGCGGAAGAAATTAATTTTAAATATAAAGAAGAAAATCTTTGGAAAGAAAATCTCAATATTGAAATACGAAGCGGTGACAGGATTTCGATTAAAGGTTCGAACGGTTCGGGGAAAACGACTTTGATAAAGCTGTTGTTGGGAGATTTACAGCCTTCTGTCGGAACTATTTCTAAATCGGATTTTCAGACTATTTATATTGATCAGGAATATTCTTTGATTAATAGACAAACGACAGTTTATGATTTTGCCCAACAGTTCAACGATAATGCGTTGCAGGAATCTGAAGTGAAAACTTCATTGTCAAGATTTTTATTCGGAAAGGAAACCTGGGACAAAAAGTGCGATGTTCTGAGTGGCGGAGAACGTCTGCGGCTTCTTCTGTGTGGACTTTCCATCAGCAATCAAGCGCCCGATATGATTATTCTCGATGAGCCGACGAATAATTTAGACCTTCAAAATGTGGAAATTCTGACGAATTCTATTAAGGATTATCATGGAACTTTGGTGGTGATTTCGCATGATGCGGTGTTTTTGGAGGAGATTGGGATGAGGAGTGAGGTTTTGTTGAAATAAAGAGTAATAAAATATCTCTATATTGTTTGTCATTCCGCAGGAATCTAAGTTTTTAAAAGGTTTCTGTGGAATGATAATGTTTAATATTCAAAAGGTAATATATCGTCATCTTCATATCTAAACAGTTTTAACATTTGTTTTTCTGCTTCTTTTAGTTTACGATGTTTTTTACCTTCATTAGTTTCAACAGGTTTATCATTTATAAAATAACTATCAACTCTTAAAACTTCATATCCAGTAATTTTAGTTATTCCTTCATTGTCAATTTTCTTGTTAATTTGTAATTCACAATTAATAGTAAAACCGTTTTTAAACTCAACTTGTCCTTTTTGAACTAATTCTTTGAATTCTGAAGATTTCATTAAGAATGGTATTGGTTCATTTTTATATATTCCTGTCCACTTATAATAACCTTTTTTGAGAACAGGGGATATGATTTCAATTTTAGCATTATTTATGCTTTGTGGTTCAATAATATCTGAATGTAAAATAAATCGATTAAAGTTTTGTTTTTTTATGAAATTTTCAGAAATAGAATTGTTATTATTATCTTCTATTTTAAATGAAACTTTATCTATTTTATCATAGTTGGCTAATTGTTCATAGAAGTTAGAACGACGTTTCTTTATAATAATATTATTTTCAAGTTTTTTACTTACATTTTTTATTTGTTCTTTTGCCTCTTCTATTTGCTTTGGATTTAATTCTTGGTTTAATTTTTTATTTTGTAATTCAAGATTTTCATTTTGTAGTTCAATTTTCCTAATTTCTAAAGAATCTTTTTTGTTGTCTGACGCAACCTTATCTTTGTCCTCAAGAATTTTATCAATAAAATGTTCGGTCAGCTTTTCTGTTGTTTTGGTAATTGGAGTTACTATTATTGAAGTAACAATTCCTAATACGACAGCTCCTAGAATGATTGCGTTTTTTCTTTCTTGCTTTGATAAAACTTTAAAAATTTGTTTAAAACCACCTTCTGCGTAGGGTTCAATTTCTATTGATATTTCGGAATCTAACTCTCTTGAAATTTCCTGTATTATAGCAATAATTTCATGTTGAGATTTGTTTAAAGTTATAGCATCAATTGTATGGCTATTATCATTAAACCAATAATGAATTTCTAACTTTTCAGAAAGAATTAAAGAGTTTGGAATCATTATTTTATATTGTTATAGGTTATGTTTTTTTAAAATAAATATAGTAAAATTATGATTAAATATTATTAACTATATATTTATATAGCTTAACCCCACGATTTCCACCCCACCCAAAAATAAAATCCACCACAAATTTGCCCACCCAATTTTTTAAAAGTAATTTTGCATGAATCTAAAATAAAAGTAAAATATGTCAACTTACGTAGTTGTAGGTCTTCAGTATGGAGATGAAGGTAAAGGAAAAATCACGGATGTTTTATCGGCAAAATCGGATTACGTTGTACGCTTCCAAGGTGGGGACAACGCTGGTCACACGGTTTATGTAGGGGATGAGAAATTCGTTTTGCACCTTCTTCCATCGGGAGTTCTTCAGTGCAAAGGGAAGTGTATCATTGCGAACGGTGTAGTGGTAAATCCTAAATCTTTCATTAAAGAGGTGAATCAGATCGAAAGCAAAGGCTTGAAAACTGACCACATTTTTATCAGCAGAAGAGCGCATGTCATCATGCCTTACCACATTCTTTTGGATACTTACCGTGAAGAAGAGCATGGAGGAACGCAAATCGGAACCACGAAAAAAGGGATCGGACCTTGCTATGAAGATAAAATTGCAAGAGTGGGTATCAGAATGATCGACCTTCTGAATCCTGAAATCTTAAGAGACAAAATCGAGAAAAACTTAAAAATTAAGAATTCTCTTTTTGAAAAATATTACGGAAAACCGACTTTGAATGTTGAAGAAATTTACAACGAATATTTAGAAATCGGAAAGCAGCTTCAAGACAGAATCGTTGATACGGAACTGGAGTTGAATGAAGCAATCAGAGACGGAAAAAACGTTTTATTCGAAGGAGCACAGGCTTTAATGTTGGATATCGACTTTGGAACGTATCCATACGTAACTTCTTCTTCTCCATCTACAGGAGGAGTTTGTACAGGAGCAGGTGTTCCGCCAACATCACTTCAAAACCTGATCGGTGTTGCAAAAGCATACTGTACAAGGGTTGGAAACGGACCTTTCCCTTCAGAATTAGACAACGAATTAGGAGAAAGCATCAGACAAATCGGTGGTGAATTCGGAGCAACAACAGGAAGACCAAGAAGAACAGGTTGGTTAGACCTTGTTTCTTTAAAGCACGCTTGTATGATCAACGGAATCAATAACTTAGTGATTACGAAATTAGACGTCCTTACAGGAATTGAAAACCTTAAAATCGTAACGCATTACAAAACTGAAGACGGAAAAATCATCGATTATTTCACTTCTTCAACAGAGAAATTATATAATTACGAACCAATCTACCAAGATCTACCGGGTTGGACGGAAGATTTAACGAAAGTAAGAAGCTACGACGAACTTCCGGACAATGCTCAGAAATACATCGAGTTTATCGAAAAGTATTTGGGAATCAACGTTTACTTAGTTTCTGTAGGTCCTGAAAGAAGTCAGAACATTATCAGAAAAGAATTATTCTAAGGAATATTTTTAAATAAATTAAAAGTGACTGTCAAATTTGGCAGTCTTTTTTTATGTCATTGCGAACCGACTGAAGATCTGCGAAATTAGTTCAGAAGCGACGAAGCAGTCTCAAAGAGCCTCGATTTTTCTAGAAAATCTGTCATTCAGAACGAAGCGAAAGCATAGTGAAGAATCTCTATTCTCAATCATGTAAACTTCCAGCATCAATCTCACTTTTTTAAGAAGCTTTTTCCCGCTTTCTGCACTCGCTATTTCTATTAGGATTCAGCGGCGCGGCTTCGCCGCGCC
>NZ_MAUH01000049.1:0-6638 GCF_001693475.1 Chryseobacterium sp. CBo1 | reverse complement strand
CAAATAAAATCGGATTCAATCCGAAAAAGAAGACAGTTGTATTTTCAACAGAAATTAATAAATTTATAACCCTAAATACTCCTTAAGGATTTATTCCAAAATGTCCAAGTTAGTTTGAAGACGTACACATTGATTTTAAAAAAGAACACTTCAGTTACAACAATAAAACAAGCCATTATTACATTCAGATTTCCAAAGATGAAACAGAGTTTTCAGAAATTGATGTATTAGAAAAAAAGGATAACACAACCTATTTAAAGACAGATTTTGATTAATTGAATGATATAAATAAGATTACAATCAAAATGAAAAAACCATTAGACATTAGAGTTAATTTAAGTAAAAAAAACGATTACTGAGCATTTCAGTTTTTTCTTATTTAAAAAATATTTTCTATAATATAGCTTCGGGTTTTTATCCTTAAAAGTCATGTATTTCATTTGATCTAGTGTTGTCAAATACAGAATTATATTATATATAAGTTATCTTTGAGAAATTAAATTTTTAATCAACTAATGAAAAAGATAAAGTTACTGATTTGTGATGATGACCGCGATAATTTAGATATCTTAGAAGTTCTTTTAGAATTTGAAGGGTTTGAAGTAATTAAGGAAATCGACAGTACCAAACTTATTCAAAAAATTACAGCCCATACACCAGATCTTTTGTTAGTTGACATTATAATGCCAATTGTATCCGGAGAAGACATCATAAGAACTATTCGTAACAATGCTAATATTAAAGAATTACCAATCATTGCGTTTTCAGCAGGTTATAATATTAAAGAAACAGCATTAGATGCTGGAGCAAACTATTTCGCATATAAACCATTTGATGTAGGTGAAATTAAAAAAATGATAGTCGAGCTTGTTGTTTAAATGTTCTTTGCTAATCATAACTACGTAATGGTTAATAAAAAGTTTTTTACAATGCCATCACTTCGTTAGATTTCCCGTAAAATTATTTGAGCTATAATTTTTCAGAATAACTTTTAGCTTACACAGTTAGTGAAACAATACCTTTATTTGTAAAACTTACGCCAATATCATACCAGCAGATCACGCATTGCCCCTCTTCTATTTATTTGATGGGATAGTTTTTGCATCATTTTCATTTTCAAAAATCCTTTCTAAATTTTATGGATCATTATTTACTTATTTTAACCGTGATCGGTGTTGCTGGCTTTGCAATGACCTGGATGCCACAACTCTCTCAGAAAACAGGAATTTCTTACTCTGTTTTCTTTTTGGTTGCGGGTATGTTTTTGTATTTAGCATTTCCGGAGGTGCTTCCCGATCCTCTTCCACAACATCAAAATAATTTGACCTTACATTTGAGTGAACTAATTGTCATTATATCATTGATGTCGGCAGGAATAAAAATTGACCAGCCTTTTTCATTAAAAGCATGGAGGGTACCTCTAAAACTCATTGGTTTCACAATGGTTTTGCTTATTATTGTCAGCGTTTTATTGGGGTATTACTATCTAAATTTTGCCTTTGCATCAGCTTTCCTGTTGGCTGCAGCACTTTCTCCCACCGATCCTGTTCTCGCGTCGGATGTACAGGTGGGACCTCCCAATGATTCTGAAAAATCAAAAACAAAATTTATTCTGACCGCTGAAGCAGGTTTGAATGACGGTATGGCTTTCCCATTTGTTTGGCTGGCCATTTTGATCGGACAAAGCGTTTCCACGGGAGAACTTAATATTTGGGGATGGGTGGGGTATGACATTCTCTATAAAATTTCTTCAGCAACCGTTATAGGTTATCTTCTTGGAACTGGTGTAGGATATGTAATTTTTACTTTATCAAAAAAGTACAAATCTTTAAATTCTACTGACGGATTATTAGCCATTACTTCTACACTTTTTGTTTACGGGTTAACAGAATTTGCTCATGGATATGGATTTATAGCTGTTTTTATTTTTGCAATCACCCTGCGTCATTTTGAAAAAGATCACGACTACCATCAGAAACTTCATGCATTTACAGATCAAACCGAAAGATTTCTCTTAGCTTCCTTACTGATTATTTTTGGAGGAATGATTGTAAGAGGCGTGCTCAATTTCCTGACTTGGGAGATGGCATTGTTTTCTGTTGTATTTATTTTCTTAGCGCGTCCACTTATAACGTATCTAATTTTAATCCCAGAAAAGTACTCGCAACGAGAGAAAAGAGCGATCAGCTTTTTTGGAATTAAAGGTTTGGGATCAATATTCTACCTTGCTTTTGCCTTCAAAGAATTTAATTTTTCAAATCAGGATGAAATTTGGGCTACTGTATGTTTTACAATACTTCTTTCTATTGTCTTTCATGGTTTTACTGCTCCTAAAGCGATGCAGAAAGTTACAGAACAGAAAAGCTGATGCGATTTCATCATCTAAAATTAGATTATAAAATATTTAATCTTATCATTTTTAAGTTAAAATCTAAATCTCAAGTAGGATGGTATATTATTAGTGGAATAACTAAAAGATTCCTATCAATTCCAATTAGATAAATTTAAAATCAACAATCATGAGAGAATACTACAGAAAATTTCAATTGCTTTTTGATAATAAATTTATCATCAGCCGCTTCGTTATTTTTATGCTTATTGGAGTAATTTTATATGTTTCATTCAAATGCAATTTATTTTGAATATAAAATTACCTGACTAATCGTTAAGCTTTTCAGGAAACAGTATTTTGGTAAGCATTTAAATGTGTAATTATAATATCGAGAAAAGAAAAAACTTTTGTAATTTGCCATTACAAAAGGATCTTAAATTAAATTTCAAATCCTAATTTGACAAATATCTTAGACAATCTCCATTAGAATACATTTCACTAACAAAAATGAAAAAATCACTACTTCTATTTCTCGTAATTACTTGTATTTCAATTTTCGCTCAGGAAAAAAAAAATGCTACCACTGAGTTTAAAGTGACAGGACTTTTAAAAAAGGAACTTATCATTTCATTGCATGATCTTGAAAAGTATCCGGCACAAAATATCACAGATCTTCCCATCACCAACCATTTGGGAGAGGCTCGCTACACGGCAAAAAAATTAAAAGGTATACTTTTAAAAGACCTACTTAAAGATCTAAAGATTGATGAAGACAGCCCGAAAAAACTTAGTGAGTTTTACTTTGTGTTTACAGCAATTGATAATTACAAAGTTGTATTTTCTTGGAATGAAATTTTTAATAGTGCAACAGGCGATCATTTATATGTTATCACTGAAAAAGACGGTACTAAAATAAAAGATATGGATGAAAGAATATTGATTGTTACGACCTCTGATTTTAAAACGGGAAGAAGACATATCAAAGCATTGAGCAATATTGATGTGAAAAGAGTTCAGTAAAGTTTTAAAATACCTGTCATGATATCTGTAGAAGAAGCTTTATTAAAAATTAGGGAGAATACAAACAAGTACAATTTAACTGAAACCATCAGTTTAGATACCGCAGTAGGAAGAGTTTTGGCAGAAGATATTTTTGCACCTATTTCCATTCCCCCGTTTCGCCAATCTATAATGGATGGCTACGCAATCTGTTCAGGTGAAAATTTTGACTATCGGTTAGTTGGCGAAACTAAAACCGGAGAATCATGTGATTATCAGCTAAAATCCGGAGAAGCCATCAGAATTTTTACAGGAGCTCAGGTTCCTAACACTGCGGATATCGTGGTAATGCAGGAACACGTGAAAATTACAGCAGACGGTATTCAGCTTGAAAAAATTTATAATTCCGGAGAAAACATCCGCAATGTGGGTGAACAGATAAAGGAGGGTGAAACATCTTTTATTAAAGGGGAAGTGCTAAACCCTTCTGCCTTAGGAATTTTAAAAAGCTTTGGGCTCAAAGAAGTGAATGTTTTTAAAAAGCCGACCCTAAGCATTATTGCCACGGGAAATGAACTTGTGGATGCCGGAGAAAATTTAGAACAAGGGCAGATTTACGAAAGTAACAGCCACGTTATTTCCAATACAATTAAGCAGAAAGGCTTTGAAGTCGTATCGGTCTCCAAAGTAAAAGATTCACTTGAAGAAACTCAAGCTGCTATCAGGGAGGGAATTTTGCATTCAGACATTTTGCTCATTTCCGGGGGAATTTCCGTTGGTGATTATGACTTTGTTGAAAGAGCACTACAAAATTTAGAGGTTGAACAAATTTTTTATAAAGTTTCACAAAAACCAGGTAAACCACTTTATTTTGGTAAAAAGGATAATAAGTACGTCTTCGCGTTGCCTGGAAATCCTGCTTCTACATTAACCTGCCTTTACATTTATTTTTTTGAATTGGCAGATTTGCTGATGAGCAAATCTGAAGTCGGATTGACAAAAATACAGTTTCCGATATCAGAAGCGTTAGAAAATAATTCCGGAAGGGCTTTATTTTTAAAAGCAAAATTAAAAGGAGGTTGTGTCGAGATTTTAACCCATCAAAACTCTTCAATGCTCTTAAGTTTTGCCAGAGCCGATGCATTGGTTTATATTCCAGCTGATACAACCTCCGTAAAAAAAGGAGAACCGGTAACAACATTACTGCTGCCTTCTCAAAACTAAATATTTCCCTTCTGGAATTGGTCGAATAATTGCATTTGCAAAAGGAAATTTTGAAAAACAAAAAACTCTTCATTTTAAATAAAAAATGAAAATCAAACTAAACTACTACGGCAAGCTTACGGAAATTACCAAAAAATCTTCCGAGAAGATTGATGTTGAAGAGATGAATGTAAAATCATTAAAAGAAAAGTTGGGCGAATTATATCAATCTTTTAGAGATATAACCTACCAATTTGCTGAAAACAATACTATGTTGGAGGATAAAGATGTAATTCAAAGTGAAGAATTAGATGTTTTCCCACCTTTTTCCGGAGGATAATGAACGAAAGATATACAAGACATATACAGTTGGAGGAAATCGGACTCTCTGGACAGCAAAAATTAAACAAAGCAAAAGTTTTGGTGATTGGTGCTGGAGGATTGGGTTGCCCTATATTACAGTATTTAAATGTTTCCGGAATCGGTACTTTAGGAATTGTAGATTTCGATACCGTCTCAATATCAAATTTACATCGACAGATTTTGTTTAATCAAAACGATGTTGGAAAAAACAAAGCTGTTGTAGCCAAAGAAAAACTTTTACAGCTCAATCCTGAAACACATATTGATATTTTCACTTTTCCACTTACCGAGGATAATTGTCTGGAAATTATTAATGAATACGATATCGTTGTAGACGGTACAGATAATTTTGTAACCCGATATTTAATCAACGATGCCTGTGTGATGCTGAATAAGCCTGTTGTTTTTGGTGCTCTATATAAGTTCGAAGGTCAGGTTTCTGTTTTTAACTATCAGAACGGGCCCAACTACAGATGCTTATTTCCCATTCCACCTTCTGCAGGTGAAATTCCTAATTGTAATGAAATCGGAGTCTTAGGAATATTGCCCGGAATCATTGGTTTACTTCAGGCTAATGAAGTGATCAAAATAATTCTTGATTTGGGTGAAGTGCTTAGCGGTAAAATACTGTACATAAATACTTTGAATTACCAACATCGTCTTGTAAAGTTTAAAAAAAATGAAGAAACTTTTAATGAAATCCGTCGTAAAGAAAAGCCTGAAATTGTTTCAACTAATGACTGTCTGTTTGTAAATTCCATTTCACTTAAAAACATCAGGATGGATGATAATATTGTTTGGATTGATGTACGTGAATTACACGAAACGCCAGAAATATGTAACGATAAAATTTTAAAAATACCTTTACAGGCTTTTGACAATAAACTTCAAATAAGCGATAATAGTTCAAAGAAAATATTTTACTGTCAATCGGGAATCCGAAGTCAGAAAGCAACTCAGATAGCCATAAATAAAGGATTTAAGCATTGCTACAGTTTAAAAGAAGGTGCTGAAGAATTGCGAGAATGGCTTACAGGAAAAAAATAACAATATGAAAGAAGCAAAGATTAAAAACATTTTTATAGAAGGTGCCATCTCACCAGATAAAATTGCAGATTCTATCGCAGCACATCAACATAAAACGAATATTGGTGCACATGATATTTTTCTGGGCCAGGTTCGCGCTGATATTATTGATGATAAAACGGTAACCGCAATAGAGTTTACAGCCCAGCAGGAAATGGCAAACAAAATTTGTTCAGAGATTCGTGAAGAAGTGTTTCAAAAATTCGAACTTACTTGTATGCACATTTATCACAGTATAGGAAAAGTTAACGCAGGCGAGCTTTGCTTATTTGTTTTTGTTTCCGGGGGGCACCGCAACAGTGTTTTCGAAGCACTTCCCTATCTTGTTGATGAAATTAAAGCTAAATTGCCCATTTTTGGAAAAGAAATTTTTGAAGACGAATCTCATCAATGGAAAGTTAACCAATAGATTATGGTCGATATAACACATAAAAATAATACGCTGAGAATAGCAACGGCTCAGGCTATCGTTCGCGTGAGTGATACGAAAACCATTGAGGCAATTGAAAACAATTTGGTTCCAAAAGGTGTAAATCGTCAGCAAAAAGTAGACATTATATAGTATAAAAGTTAAGGAGTGTTTTCAAAAAAAGAATTACATTTAATTATGGAAACACCTAAAAAGAAAAGTTCCGAAAAATTCGTAAAAGACATC
>NZ_MAUH01000048.1:0-7118 GCF_001693475.1 Chryseobacterium sp. CBo1 | reverse complement strand
CAAATAAAATCGGATTCAATCCGAAAAAGAAGACAGTTGTATTTTCAACAGAAATTAATAAATTTATAACCCTAAATACTCCTTAAGGATTTATTCCAAAATGTCCAAGTTAGTTTGAAGACGTACAATGTCAATAGAATAGGATACAAAGAAAAAAACAGATAAAATACCTGCGGCAAAATCACTAAAAGAGAAGCGGGAAGACAAGCAAAACAAAAGGAAAGGCAAAGAAAATGAAAGTCGCAACGCAAAAACCTAAATGGTAGAAATAAAAAAAGAAGGAATTATACTCAGGAAAACTAATTTAAGTTTTGAAAACGAAGGAGTTCTGAATCCTGCTGTTATTAAGGAAAATGGCAAAATATATTTATTTTACCGGGCTGTTGCCAAAGGTAATTTTTCTACTGTCGGGCATTGTGTATTGTCAGATCCGCTTACGGTAGAAAAACGGTCAGATTCGCCAATCATCATTCCTGAATCTGAATACGAAAAACACGGTGTAGAAGATCCTCGAATTGTAAAAATAGATGATTTATTTTATCTCACCTATACCAGTTATGACGGCATCAATGCTTTAGGAACATTAACAACTTCCAAAGACCTCAAATACTGGAAAAATGAAGGCATTATTGTTCCTAAAATTTCTTATGAAGAGTTTAAGCTTTTATCAGAATCAGAGGGGTTAATACCGGATAAATATAGAAGATATAACGAATTTCAAATTAGTCATACTGACAGTGACCTCATCTTTTTATGGGATAAAAATCTGATTTTCTTTCCAAGAAAAATAAACGATAAATTTTATTTCCTTCACAGAATAAGACCTGAAATTCAGATCGTCAGCGTAAAAAACATCGAAGATCTGAATTCTGATTTCTGGCAGGATTACTTTTCACATTTTAAAGACCATATTCTCTTATCACCGAAATACGATCACGAATCAAGTTATATCGGAGGTGGTTGTCCGCCAATAGAAACAGAATATGGCTGGCTGATGATCTATCACGGTGTTTATGACACCGTTAACGGTTATGTTTACAACGCCTGTGCAGCTTTATTGGACATTGGAAATCCAGAAAAAGAAATTTCCCGACTTCCTTATCCACTTTTCAAACCAGAAGAAGAATGGGAACTGAAGGGTGAAGTTAACAATGTGTGTTTCCCAACAGGAACCATTGTGGAAAACAACAGACTGTATATCTATTATGGAGCTGCAGACGAAAGGATAGCTGTTGCATCACTCAATATTTCAAAATTATTGAAAGAGTTAATGATGTACGCTGTATAAAGATGATTAGGCAGAATATGGTTAAAAAGAAATTAAAAATGAATAAAAATATTAATTCAGACGTGGAGGATAAAGCAATTAGACAACCTTATAATGATAAAAAACACAAAACCTATAATAAAACCAACATTGTCTTTGTAAGCACTTTTCCTCCAAAAGTATGCGGAATTGCCACTTATACACAGGATCTTATAAAATCTCTTCATTCGAAATTCGGAGAATCCTTTAATGCGATTATTTGTCCGATAGAAACAGAAGAGGAAAACTATGAGTATAATGAATATACCGAGTATAAATTAAATATCTCAGATGCCGTTTCTTATTTGGAATTGGCTGCAAAGATCAATAAAAATGATACTGTTGAGTTGGTGATGCTTCAGCATGAATTCGGCTTTTTTAATGAAACCCGAAATGGTTTGTTTCTTTTTCTCAAGAACTTAAAAAAAGATGTTATCATTACTTTTCACACTGTTTTGCCAAAACCGGGTAAAGAGCTAAAGGAAAAGGTGAAAGAGATCGCCGGTTTTGCAAGATCTCTTATTGTAATGACTAGTATTTCTGCGGACATTCTCTCGAATGATTATGAAATTCCTCCTGATAAAATTACTGTAATCCCTCACGGAACGCACCTTCTACCTTTCACAGACAAAATTGCGTTGAAAGAAAAGTATAATCTTAAAAACAAAAAAGTTCTTTCTACTTTCGGATTATTAGGTTCCGGAAAAAATATTGAAACGACACTGAAAGCCTTACCGGAAATCATTGCTAAAAATCCTGATGTTATTTTTTTAATTCTTGGCAAAACACATCCTGCAATAGTAAGGCAAGAAGGCGAGAAATATCGTGAATTTTTGGAAGATCTTACTTGTACACTGCATCTGGAAAACAACATCCGCTTTATCAATGATTATCTACCACTCCCAGAATTACTAGAATATCTTCAGCTTACCGATGTTTATCTTTTCACATCAAAAGACAGAAATCAGGCGGTGAGCGGCACATTTTCCTATGCAATCAGTAGCGGATGCGCGATTGTTTCTACTCCAATCCCACACGCTTTGGAAGTCTTAAAAGAAGATATGGGGATTATTATTGATTTTGAGGCTTCAAAGCAACTTTCTACTGCAGTAAACACGTTATTAGATAATGAAAGCAAACGGGAGGAGTTACGTTCAAAATCACTCGAAAAAATGGCTCCTACAGCTTGGGAAAATTCATCTATTTTACACACTTTATTATTTCATAAACTTAGAAATAATAAAACAGAACTCAAATATACTCTACCGGAAATCAATCTTGGGCATATTCAAAATATGACGACAGATTTCGGAATGATTCAGTTTTCTAAAATCAGCAAACCGGATATTAATTCAGGTTACACTTTGGATGATAATGCGCGGGCGATGATTGCTATTTGCAAGCATTTTGAGGGCAGTAGAGACAAAGCAGACTTGCAGTTAATTGCAATTTATTTAAATTTTATCCAATTTTGCCAGCAGGAAGACGGAAGTTTCCTGAATTACGTCGACGAGCACAAACAGTTTACACAACAGAATTACGAGACCAATCTTGATGATTCCAACGGCAGAGCAGTCTGGGCTTTAGGTTATTTAATTTCATTAAAAGAAATTTTGTCACAGGAATTGTCTGAGACTGCAGAGAAAATCATTCAAAAAAATCTTATTTGGGCAGAAAAAATCCATTCTACAAGAGCAATGGCTTTTATTATTAAAGGATTGCATTATCAAAATTCAGAAAAAAACCTTTTATTGTTAAAAGAATTAGCGAATCGTTTGGTAAAAATGTATCAACACGAAGCAAAAAACGATTGGCGTTGGTTTGAGAGTTATCTGACCTACGGAAACAGTGTATTGTCAGAAGCTCTACTGTGCGCTTGGATTTCAACTAAAGATGAGCTTTCTAAACAAATTGCGGAAGAATCTTTCGAGTTCTTACTATCTAAAATTATGATTGATGATAATATAAAAGTGATTTCCAATAAAGGCTGGATGCAAAAAGAAAACACTGAAAACGACACTCCAATTGGCGGAGAACAGCCTATTGATGTAGCTTATACTGTTTTGGCATTATCTGCATTTTACAAAGTATTTGATGACGAAAAATATTTAAAGATGATGAATAAATCATTCAATTGGTTTTTAGGAAAAAATCACTTGAATCAAATCGTTTATAACCCTGCAACGGGAGGTTGCTACGACGGAATTGAAGAGAGAAATGTAAATCTTAATCAGGGTGCAGAATCTACGGTTAGTTATCTAATGGCAAGGCTTAGTCTTTAAAAATTAAAATCATTATATACTTAATTTTTTATAGACGTTCATCAACGTCACAAATACCAAATGGCGCCAACTGAAGACTGTTAGCGCCATTTTTTATTTACTTAGAATATTTTTTTAGATTCAATACATTTAAATATGTAATTGTCTAATTAAATTATTGTTTCCGAAATAGGTATTTTAAACCAAAACGTACTTCCTTCATTTAAAACACTTTCCGCTCCAATTTCCCCTTTGTGTTTTTCAATAATCTGACTGCATATATATAGACCTAATCCCAATCCGGAATACCCTTTTCCTGAGTGGTCTTTTCTGTAATATCTGTCGAATTCTTATGTGGGTATCTGAAAAAGGCTGGTCTTTGATTCGATATAAAAATTGTAAACAGGCTTTGACAACAGTTATAGGAGTTTTTAGCTCGTGGCTGGCTATACTTAAGAAATCATCCTTTTGCTGTTCAAAAAGTTTTTTATCAGTAATGTCCAAAGTCATCCCTACCATACGGTCTCCTTTCCCATTCTCATCATAACGAGGTCGACCGTGAGCTTGAATCCAATGTGTAGAACCATCCCTCCATTTTATAGGATATTCCGCTTTGTAGATACCATTTGTTCGGATTGATTCCTTTACTAGTGCCTTAACTTTCTCCCTATACTCAGGAAACATTGCCTCGAAAAGATCCGCATAAACAAACTCCTCCTCAGGTTCAAAACCAAAATTGCGTTTAAATTGATCATTGCTTTTCATCACTCCTGTTGCAAGATGGACTTCCGTTGACCCCAAACTGCTTGCATCTAATGCAATTTCCAGTCTTGTATTGATTTCATCAACGTTCTTTCTGGCAAGAACTTGTTCAGTAACATCATTGGCAACAATTAGTATTGAGTGCTCCTCTGCTCCATCAACATTCGTACGATGATAGACAAAGTTGAGATACCTATCCGTAAGATTTCCGTTATGTGACAATGAGACTTTCAATTCGTTCCCATAAAATGGTTTTCCCGTTTTATAGACTTTTTTCAAAATCCCTAAAAATGGCTGTCCTTTTAATTCTGGAAGTGCTTCTGGGAGTGTCATACCAACAACAGATCGATCTTTGCCCCATATATTAAGTACAATATCATTAACGATATCGACAATAAGATTCTCTCCTTTTAATGAAGCCATTGCAACCGGGGACTGCTCTATCATAAAACGGAAACGCTTCTCTTTATCGTGAAGTTCAGCTATCAATTTAATCAGGCTATTTTCGGCGGTCATCAGTTCCTCATTAGTAGAAGACAGTTCTTCGTTTGTTGCGGTATATTCTTCATTAATAGCTGAAAGTTCTTCATTGAGCTTTTGCTCAGAGACTGATTTTTCAAGTACTAATTTCTGGGCAGCCATCCGTTCTGAAACTTCAAAAGCCGTATGAAGGATAAACTCGGTTTTACCTTTTTCGTTGAGAATAGCTTTATATTCGAAATCAAAGTAAGATTCTTGAAGTTCCCCGTCTATTTCTAATGTTGCAGGGTAATTCTTGGCATAATATGTAATTCCAGAATTCCATACTTCTCTTAGAATATCAGGAAAAGGCTGATCAATCAATTCAGGAATGGCATCCGTAAAATTCTTACCTATGACAGATCGATCTTTGCCCCAAAATTTTAGCATTGCAGAATTAGCACTTAAAATCTTGATATCACTTCCTGTGTAAACTGCTGTTGCGTTGGGTGATTGAAAAAGGATGCTGAGCAGCTGCTCAGGATTGATGTGATCCGGGGAGTTCATTTTAATAAAGTATCCACAAATTTAATGTATTATTATAAATAATAATCAATAAGTACTGTTAATATAAATAAATTTAAACAGATATGATTTTATTTTTCAGAATCAAATTGTTTATATAAAAAATAATATCCGGTAAATATTCTAATTATTTTCTGATTAGTTGCTTTATTGCTTTAATAAATAATGAAAAAAATATACATTGTAGAAGATGAGTCGTCTTTAAGAGATGTCCTGAAACTTCTTTTAACCATAGAAGGTTACTCTGTGAGTACATTTGCAACAGCACAAGAATTTTTAGAAAGAGATATCAACGAAAATCCAAATTTGTATATTTTCGATGTAATGCTTCCTGACGGTTCTGGTATTGAGTTATGTGAAAACATTCAGCAAGGCAGAGAAAGCAGAGGTATTCCCGTGATAATTATGAGCGCTCACGCACAATTGCATCATTTAGGTAATCACTGCAAGCCGGATGATATTATTTCAAAACCATTTGATATTGATAATTTACTGGAACGCATCAAAAAAGTAATTGATTAATCTAATTTTGATTCTATTCTTATCTATTTTTAATCCAACAAACCAAAATGTATTAAAGCTGCCTCGACTCCGTGATTATCAACTTCCTCAGTTACAAAATCGGCAATCTCTTTAACATTGTCTCCGGCATTTCCCATCGCAACTCCAATTTCTACAAACTTTAGCATAGAAATATCATTTCCGCCATCTCCGAATGCCATCGTTTCGGTGACATCAATATTAAAATGTTCACAAAAGTATTCTACTCCTTTCTGCTTACTTATTCCTCCCGGATTGACATCAGCAAATAAAGATGTCCATCTTGAGGATAGAGAATTAGGCATCACTTGCTTCATAAATGACACTTCATTTTCAGGCTCAATAAAAACATTAACCTGCAAAACATTTTCTATATCAAGAGTTTCTTTATCATACAAAGGTGGTACTGGAATATTCACGTGAGTATATAACTCCAAGACTTGTGGACTTTCGTGGCTGATTCTTACTTTATCTTCATACATCAATGAAAAGCTCACACTTGATTTTTCCGAATGGTTAATCAAATTCTTAATATCTTCAGGGTGAATAGTCTGTTTAAACATCACCTGACCATCAATCGTCATACAGTATCCTCCATTAAATGTAAGGAAGCCGTCAAACTCAATATGTTTAATATGATTGAGGTCATTGATAGACCGACCTGTTGCTACAATCACTTTTATACCTTTTTCCCGAAGGTTTTTTATGGCATTTTGAGTTGACTCTGGAATTACTTTGGTTTTTAAACTAATTAAAGTACCGTCAATATCGAAAAAGACAGCTTTAATATTTGGGCTTTTTACAGAATTCATATTAATTACTACAACATTTATTTTATAAAAATACAAACAATTATTTATCAGAACTTACTTGTGTAAAAGTATAATCAATTATAAAATCTGATATATTAATGTATACAAATACTATTATTTTTTTAGCACAAGGATATCTGCGAAATTGTTCCGCTCTTTGTTAAATGTTCTCATGATTTATTACCGAAATTATAGCGATCCCAAAAGACTAAACGGTATAATGAATACGATAGGATTTCTAAACCTTTTTACTTATTTATACATTAACCCGTAGTGCATTATAAAAAAAGTTATTCATGTTACAAAAATTTGTAAATTGTATTGACTACCAATCAAATACATTCATGAATAACCTAGATGCAATTTACGATTTTATTCTCACAAAATTGAGAG
>NZ_MAUH01000047.1:0-9011 GCF_001693475.1 Chryseobacterium sp. CBo1 | reverse complement strand
TGGATTCAAAACAAGAATACTAAGTAAAATAATGACACTCACATTTATCCAATTCATAAATGTTTTTGTTTATAAAAGAAAAATGAATAATATTAAAATAGCTATTGTGTGATAATGCACTACGGGTTTTAAATTAAAATTTCATTAGAATTTAAGCAAATTACAATATTACTGCCAATAATGTCTGTAAAGGTGTGTTTTAAATCATTAAAAAATGCTAATTTTGAACAAACAATTACAAAATGTTAAAATATAGACTAAAAAATTATCTTTTTCTTTCAGTACTATTATTTGTTTCTACTTCAATTTTTGCTCAAAGAAAACCACCTAAAAATGTAGTCAACGAAATCAACAAAAAAGCCGGAGTATTTATAGATGTAAATGCAGCAGGGTATGCTCCTTCCAATTATACTCCAGAGCAATTGGTAAAAGACATTCTCATTAATGGGGGTTCTACCTGCTCTGTTCCTGATGTATCAAATGTGACAATTACTCCTGCACAACCGGTTACTAGTACAGATCGATTTTGGGGGTATTTTCATAAAGGTACGACAAACTTTCCTTTTACTGATGGAATCGTTTTGACAACAGGCCGAGCCAGAGAAGCAGGAAACGTTGCTTCCGGAGCCAGTTATACGATTCCGAATTCGGGAATCAATGATCCGGACTTGCTGGTAGCAGTACCCAATCCGAATCCTAATGATGATTATAATGATAACGTCATGTTGGAATTTGATTTTGTACCGAATTCCAATCAGGTGAAATTTAATTATATTTTTGCTTCAGAAGAATATTCGGGAACTTATCCTTGTCAGTACTCCGATGCATTCGCTTTATTGATCAAACCTGTTTCGGGTGGTCCGTATGTTAATCTGGCGGTATTGCCAAATAATGCCGGACCGGTTGCCATGACAAATATTCACCCTCTTATTCCTGGTAGTTTCGGTTGTCCTGCAATCAATGAGCAATATTTTGGAGGCTACAATTCTTCACCAAATATCGTAACCAATTATGATGGAAGAACGGTTCCTTTAACTGCTGTCGGAACGGTGACGCCCGGAGTGGCATATCATTTTAAAATGGTATTATCAGATTACAGAGATCACGGCTTTGATTCAGCAGTATTTATTGAGGGGGGATCTTTTGATATTGGGATTAAACTTGTAGATGGCAACGGTGTCGTATTGCCTTCAACTTTAAATATATGTGATAATGTACCTCAGACTTTAGTTGCACAGTTAAATGCAGTTCCGGGAGCGACTTATCAATGGTATTTAAATGATGCAATAATAAATGGTGCTACATCATCAACTTATATAGCAACTACACCTGGGAAATATGATGTAAAAGTTGTTGTGCCGGGGAATAACTGCCCTGCATCTGCCACAGTAACTATAGTTGGAGGTACAACTCCTGCAGCACAGAATGCTACTTTGAAACTTTGTACCACGCCAAGTATTATTGCTTTTAATTTAAATGATGCAAAACCGCAAATCAGTACAACAGCAGCGGCTGTATTCCGTTTTTATGTAAATCAGGCTGATGCACAGGCACAGAACAGTAATTATCTTTCCGATGCAAGTTTAGCAGCCTATCCGGGTACAGATGGTCAGGTTTTACATGTTGTTGTTTCGAACGGCGGATTCTGTAGTAAACTTGTAACACTTACTCTTCATAAAGAAGCCACTCCGGTTGCTCTGCTTACCTCTTCAAAAGTGAAAATTTGTGTGGGTGAATCTATAACTTTAACTGCAACAGGAGGAGCTACCTATCAATGGAGTGATTCTGCAATCAGTACCGGAGTACGTACACTTTCTCCAACTCAGACCACAACTTATACCGTTTATGCTATCGGAGCACAAGGATGTAAATCATTACAACCTGCAATCGTAACCGTGGAAGTGGTTCCGGCGATAACTTCAAACCTTAAAGGAGGGCTTATCTGTGAAGGAGACAGAATAATATTAGATGCAGGAGCAGGACCAAACTACACGTATACTTGGAGTAACGGAGCTACATCTCAGACGATCAGTGTTGAAACTCCTGGAACTTACTATGTAGACATCAGCAACGGAGTTTGTATGAAAAGATATACTACAGAAGTAAAGCTTGCTATCGTACCGGAAATTATTAATGTAGATTATAATCAAAGTGGTACTTTAATCATCACAGCGTCTAATCCGAGTAATGGTATTTTAGAATATTCTATAGATGGAGGATTAACTTGGCAAGGATCAAATGTATTCAACAACGTTGCAAATAATAAAATTGTTTCTATAAGAGTAAGAGTAAAAACAACAAGCTGTGTAGGCTTCCTTGAATATTTTACTTTTGTAATGCAGAATGTGATTACGCCAAATGGAGATAATGTAAATGATTTGATCGATTTCCGTGGTGTGAGCGAATACAATAAATTCCAGGCTGTAATTTCAGACCGTTATGGAAAAGAAGTCTTCAAGGCAGAAAAAACAAGACCTTTCTGGGACGGATATTTCCAGGGTAAAAAATTACCAACAGCTTCTTACTGGTATCAGGTTACATTTGAAGATCCTGCAAGTAAGCAGCTTACGGTGAAAACCGGCTGGATTTTGCTGAAAAACTTTGAATAATATTTAAAATGATAAATTCTAAAAGACCGATTTTTCGGTCTTTTTTTGTTATGATGTAAAAGAAACTGAAAATGTGTTGGTTGTACGATTGTAATAATACCAATATAAATGAACTTTGCTTTAATTTTAAATTAAAAAAATAGTATTTTTGTTGAAAATAGTTTAAAATGTTAAATAGCAGAATACAAAATTTACTTCCGGTTTTGATTTTGATGTTTCTTGGCAACTTAGGTTTTTCTCAGCAGAGAATAAAAAATAAAAGTCTGCCAAGTCCTTCAAGTCAATCTATGAAGGCAGGGGCGTTTATCGATGTAAATACAGCAACTTACCCTGAATCTGCTTACAGTATTACTCAACTTGTAAAAGATGTTTTAATTGCAGGTGGTTCTACCTGCTCAACGGCTAATGTATCGAATGTTGTAGTTTCTCCCAATCTTTCTGCAGGGGATCCAAACAGAAGCTGGGGTTTTTTTAATAAGGGTACTACCAATTTTCCTTTTGCAAAAGGTATTGTTTTATCGACAGGATATGCAAGAAAGTCTGGTAACTCATTAATATCAGGAGAACTAAGTGACCCTCTTTCTGTACAGGGAGATGCGGATCTTGCTGCAGCACTTGGAATTTCTACCAACCTTTTAAAAGATGCCAGTTATATAGAGTTTGATTTTATTCCTACAGCGACTGAAGTTAAATTTAGATATCTGTTTGCATCGGAGGAATATTTCAGCGATTTCCCTTGTAATTTTACAGATGGTTTTGCATTATTATTAAAGCCTAATACACCGGGTTCCACTTATACAAATTTGGCGGTATTACCTGGTGGTGCAGGTGTGGTAAGTGTGAAAAATATTCGCCCGGGAAATCAATTTGATGGCTCTTCTTTAATTTGCGGCGCATTGAATGCTTCTTATTTTGGAGGTTACAATACATCAAGCATAGAAACGAATTTCAGTGGAAGAACTATTCCGATGACAGCGCAGGCAACTGTAGTTCCGGGACAGTCTTATCATTTTAAAATGGTTTTGGCAGATTTTCAGGATCACCAATATGATTCAGGTGTTTTTTTAGAAGCGGGTTCATTTGATATCGGTGTGCAGATTTTAGGTCCGGGTGGTGTTCAATTACCGGCATCGATTAATGTTTGTGATAACGCACCTCAAACTTTAACCGCGTCCACTCAGATTCCGAATGCAACATATGTATGGTATTTAAATAATGGAGTTATTCCTGGAGCAACAGGAGCTTCTTATACCGCAACTCAACCGGGTGTTTATAAAGTTGAGGTTACGATTCCTGGAAATTCTTGTCCGGGATCGGCGACAGTTACCATTGTTGGGGGAACTTCACCAACAGTTCAGAATGCAACGCTTACCAGTTGTTATGGCCCTGGAAATGTAAATTTTAATCTTACGGCAGCAGAATCAGCCATCAGTACAACATCCGGAGCAACGTTTTCGTATTACGTAAATCAGGCAGATGCAAATGCAGGAAATACAAGTACAATTTCTGCTCCTACGACTTTTTCAAGTGCAGGAGCGCAAACAATTTATGTATTGGTAAAAAATGGTTTTTGCTCAAAAGTTGCCGAGCTGCAATTGATTAAAGCTCCACAAATAACGGCTACGATTGCTACACCAACGACATTAACATGTACAAATTCACAGATTACATTAAATGCTTCTGCATCTGTTTATCCGGCAGGATCAACTTTTGCTTGGACGACAACCGGAGGTAATATTGTTTCCGGAGGTAATACTTTGAATCCTGTTGTAAATGCTGCAGGTACTTATACTTTAACAATATCAAATACTTTTCAGCCAGGAAACGTTGTTTGTACCGGTGCATCAACAGTTACCGTAGCTGGTAACAGTGCACCTCCGACAACTGGTTTGGCTGCAAGTAAAATATTAATATGTGCAGGAGAATCTGTTACACTTACTGCTTCAGGTGGAGCAACTTATAATTGGACGGCACCACTTACAGGAACAGGTAATACACAAACAGTAACTCCGGCTACAACGACTACCTATACCGTAACGGCGGTTGGTGCAAACGGATGTGTTTCTACGAATCCAGCAACAATCACGATAGAAGTTTCACAACCAATCACGGTACAGAATGCAACACTTTTAAAATGTTATCAGCCGGGAAATATCACTTATGATCTTACTTCAGCTCAAACTCAGATAACAACAGCTCCTTCCGCTACCTTTGCTTATTATTTAAATCAGGCGGATGCAAATGCAGGTAATACCAGTACAATTGCTGCTCCAACAACCTTTCCAAGTACCGGAAATCAGACAATTTATGTTCTTGTGAAAAATGGAGGATGTTCTTATGTAGTTACCCTACAATTATTAGCGACAGCGCCAACTAATTTAACGATTGCTGCGCCACAGACGATAACTTGTACAGTACCTCAGATTACACTGAATGCATCATCTTCAACAATTCCTACAGGATCTACAATACAATGGACAACAACGGGAGGTAATATTGTTTCGGGAGCGACTACATTGAATCCTGTAGTAAATGCAGGCGGTACCTATACCTTGACGGTAACTAATATTACCCAACCAGGAAATCTTACCTGTACTTTTACCGCAAATGTTACGGTTGTAGAGGATAAAGTTCTTCCTGTCGCTGCGTTGGCAACTTCTGTTGGACAAATCTGTCCAGGAGAATCGGTTACACTTACTGCTTCGGGTGGAGTTACATACAATTGGTCAACCTTACCTGGAAATGGAAACACTCAGGTTGTATCACCGGCAACTACTACTGTTTATTCGGTTACTGCTGTTGGAGCAAACGGATGTGTTTCTGCTACACCGGCAACAATTACAGTGATCGTGGGACCACCAACAGCTACACTTTCTGCTTCTAAAATAAAAATTTGCGCAGGTGAACCGGTTACTTTAACAGCAGGCGGAGGTTTTACGTATAATTGGGTTGGTCTTACAGGAAATGGAAATACACAAATAGTAACACCTACAACCACAACCACTTATCAGGTATTTGCTTTGGGAGGAAACGGTTGCGTTTCTACGACCCCGGCAACAGTTACCATAGAGGTCGTTCCTGCGATTACTTCAACTTTAGCAGATGTAAATGTTTGCGCAGGAGATCCTGCAACACTTGATGCAGGAGCAGGTCTGGGTTATACCTATAATTGGAGTACGGGTGAAACGACACAGACAATTACGACAAATGTTCCGGGCTCATATTCTGTAACGATCAGTAACGGAACTTGTTCAAAATTATTTACGGCGCAAGTCATAAATCCTGATTTGCCGCAATTTACAAATGTGGTTTATGACAACAGTAATAACTCTCTTACGATTACAGCTACAAATCCAACAGGAGGAGCTTTAGAATACTCTATTGACGGTGGAGTAACTTGGCAGGCTTCTAATATATTCTATAATGCACTCAAAAACACGAATTATAATTTGGTGGTAAGAGCACAAGGAGCAAAATGTGCAACTTCTCTTCAGTATTTTACTTTTGTTTTAAATAATGCTATTACTCCAAATAATGATGGTTTAAATGATTTTATAGACTTCTCCGGAATAAGTGGTTACAAAAACTTTGCTGCATCAATTTTCGACAGATATGGTGCGGAATTGTTTAAAGCAAGTAAAGACAACACAATGTGGAATGGTTCTTTAAAAGGAATCAATCTTCCTACGGCAAGTTACTGGTATAGAGTACAATGGGAGAATCCTGCAAGCAAAAAACTTGAAATGAAATCAGGATGGATATTGTTGAAAAACAGAGAGTAAAAAACGATAATAATAATTTTTAAAGCTTTTCATCATTGAGAAGCTTTATTTTTTTATGTTAAAAAATTATAGTTATTTAGATAATATGCATAAAAAACATAAATTTGTTGAAACAAAATTTATTATGAATCGACAAATACTGCTTTTCTCACTCTTTTTATTAACTTTATTTAATTTCTCGTATTCTCAGACTAAAAGACCAATCCTCAAAAAAAGCATTCCGATCAATGCAAAAGCAGGTGACTATATAGATGTAAATGTTCCTCCTTATCCGGAAAGTAATTATACACCCACTCAACTGGTTACTGATGTATTGGTTGGTACTTCGGGTTCTTGCGGAACACCTAATATTTCGAATGTTACCATTACACCCAATCAACCTGTGTCAGACACCGATAGATTTTGGGGATACTTTAATAAATCAACTTCAGGATTCCCTTTTAATGAAGGTATTGTATTAACTACGGGTTATGCAAGACAGGCAGGTAATGATGCAATTGGTGATGTGCTTCTTGGAAGTACGGGTACAATGTCTGATCCCGATCTGGTTGCGGCAATTGGTACAACACAGCAGCTTTTTGATGCTGTCACTTTGGAATTTGACTTTGTACCTACAAGTACTCAGATGAAGTTTAATTATATATTTGCTTCAGAAGAATATACCGGAGGATTCCCATGTTCAAATTATGATGATGCATTTGCATTATTGTTAAAACCGAATATAGCAGGATCTACATATACAAACTTAGCAGTTTTACCTGGTGGTGCAGGACCTGTTTCTGCCACCAATATTGTACCACAAGATCCTCTTTTTTCTTGTGGACCTATTAATGCGCAATACTTTGGTTCTTTACCACCAAATCAGGTGAACTATTACGGAAGAACAATACCTCTTACTGCAGAAGCAACGGTAATACCGGGACAAAGTTATCATATTAAAATGGTAATAGCAGATGCAAGAGACGGTAGCTATGATTCAGCTGTTTTCTTAGAAGCTGGCTCTTTTGATATTGGTGTAAACTTACAGGATCCTTCTGGTGCTGTTTTACCTGCAGAGATTAATGTATGTGATAATGAACCACAGGTGATTACTGCTTCTACAAGTGGCCCTAATTTGGTATATCAGTGGTATTTCAATGGCGTTGCGATTCCGAATGCTACTACCAACACCATTACAGCAATTCAGCCGGGAGATTATAAAATTGAAGTAAGCATTCCTGGAAATCCTTGTCCCGGATCTGCAAGCATAAAAATCAATGGCGGAACAACGCCTGAAGCTCATAATGGAACCTATTTACTATGTGCTACACCAGATGTTAATACATTTAATTTAAATGCAACAAAACCGGCAATTAGTAATGATGCCCTGACTGCAACATTCCATTTTTACGAAAATCAGGCAGATGCGTTAGCGCAAAACGGTAGTTTCATTTCCAATATATACGATTATAACGGTACAGACGGACAGATTTTGTATGTTGTAGTCTCAAACGGCGGCTTTTGTAGTGAATTGGTTGAACTTACCTTGTTGAAAGAGCAAACTCCTGTTGCTGACCTTACGGCTTCACAGTTTAGAATTTGTGCAGGGGAATCTGTTACACTTACCGCTTCAGGTGGTGTTACTTACGAATGGCCAAACTTTGGCGGTAGCGGAAATACACAGACCGTTACGTTATATCAATCCACAGATTTTGAAGTATATGCGGTTGGAACTAAAGGATGTAAATCTTTACAGCCTGCAAAAGTAAGAATCGAGGTGATTCCTGCTATTACTTCGCCTTTATTGGATGTTGAAATGTGTATAGGTGACAGTATTGTTTTAGATGCAGGAGCAGGTACAAACTATACTTATCTTTGGAACACCGGAGCAGAGACACAAACAATTGTTGCGGATGAGTTGGGAATTTACAGTGTAGTAATTGATAATGGAGTTTGTCAGGATGAGTTTAAAGTGAAAGTTCAGGCTGCAGCTTTGCCTTATTTCGTTAATATGAGTTATGATGATAACAAGACATTAACCGTTACAGCGCATAATCCGACAATCAACAATATTCCTCAAACTCTTGAATATTCAATTGATGGTGTGGTTTGGCAGGAGTCTAATGTTTTCTCAGGATTATTAGACAACACAAATTATACGCTGCATGTAAGAATCAAAGGGACAAGCTGTAGTAATTCTATAGAATTCTTTACATTAAAAATTAATAATGTTATTACTCCGAATAATGATGGGGTGAATGATGTATTGGATCTTACTTCTTTAGGAAGCTTCAAAAACTTTACGGGCTCAATCTATGACAGATATGGCGTTGAAGTATTTAAGTTTACAAAAGAAAACCCGGTTTGGAACGGTACTGTGGGTGGGAAAAGACTACCAACTGCGACTTACTGGTACAAATTCAATTTTGAATACAACAAGTCTAAAACTCAGATGAGCAGATCTGGTTGGATTATGTTGAAAAACAGAGAATAATTCTCAAGATTAAAATAAAAAAAGAGGCTGTCTCAAAAGGGCAGTCTTTTTTCGTGTTGAGTTGAAAAAAAAATCTTTTTTCAGGTTTTATTTTTTGAAAAATATAATTTTTTGAAAAACTCGAAGAATAAAATTGAAAAATCCAAT
>NZ_MAUH01000046.1:0-9033 GCF_001693475.1 Chryseobacterium sp. CBo1 | reverse complement strand
CAAATAAAATCGGATTCAATCCGAAAAAGAAGACAGTTGTATTTTCAACAGAAATTAATAAATTTATAACCCTAAATACTCCTTAAGGATTTATTCCAAAATGTCCAAGTTAGTTTGAAGACGTACACTAGTTATAATTGATGAAGGACACCTATTAGGTGCTAATCAGCGGCTTATAATGAATGAAATCTTTTTTGAAGAACTACGGTATTTCATTAAGAAGAATGAAGGACGTTTTTTACTTCTTTCAGCAGTATTGCCTAATGCGGAAGACCTCGCACATTGGTTGACAGGGAATCAGAATGCTTTGTATAAAGACTCCTGGCGTTCAGCAGATGAACGTTTAGGAATACTGGAGTGGACAGGCAATCAGGTAAACCTGCATTGGTTAGGAAGCAGTCATGAGCATTCATCTTTTAATAATCGATTTATTGTTCAAGAAGAACTACCATTAAAACCAAGACAGAGAAGTGTTCATTATTTTCCTGATAACAAAAATGATGCTATTGCAGCTACAGCTTATAGATTAAGAGTTTTTGGAACTGTATTGCTATTTGTAGGACAGAAACGTTCTGTTTTTACAATGGCTAAAGCATATTTAAAATGCCTTGAGGTAAATTCAGATACTGACAATTATATGGACAGTAATTCTTTAGATTGGAAAACTTTTGAATTGGCTTGTATTGAAACTTATGGAGAAAACAATCCTTGGCTGGAATATGCAAAAAAAGGAATACTATGTCATCATGGGTCTTTACATTCTGATGTGAGACTTCCTATAGAGAGATTAATGAGAAATGGGAAACCACGTGTAATTATTGCAACCTCTACTTTGGGTCAGGGCGTTAATTTAGGTGTGTCAACGGTCATTTTCACGACTTTATATCAAGCAGGCACTCTTATTTCCAAGAGAGATTTTTGGAATATTGCTGGAAGAGCTGGAAGAGCTTTTATTGACCATGAAGCAAAAATATTAGTAGCACATGATAAATCTGATATATCTACACGGAAAGCCAGATGGAAGAACGAAAAGGCTCAAGAGGAAATAATGAATTTTTTTAATAAAGACCATATTGATATTGCTGCAAGTGGAATATTAGCTCTCGTCAAGCTTCTCAAAGAAGTTGCAGAAAAAAATAATATTAATTTTGAATTATTGTTGGAACTTATTTCTGAAAACCAACTTGAGGACTTAAATGAAAAAGAAAACGGAATAGATGAAACTCTGGACTGGATTGATGATACTCTTCTTGCTTTACACTCTTTACATAATTATGAAATTGATGAAAACAATCCCGATTACCAGTGGATAGAATCTTTTTTTAGAGATTCTCTTGCCTGTATTCAATTAAAGAACAATAATGTCCTATCTGAAGATGAGTTTATTTTTTTTGTAAAAGCAAGGGTAAAAGGTATTGTTAACCGTATTGGAGCAGATCATAATAAATGGAATTCCATTATAAACTCTGGAATACCATTAAACAGTGATTTGTTTTTAGAGGATAAATTATCCGAAATTATTGATATTCTTGAGGAATATAGAGAAGATGAAAAAAGTACCGATATCAAAATAGCAATAGTACAAAAAATTGTAAAAGCCATATATGACGTACCTGTTTTAGAAGAAAATAAAAATGAAATTACACATGAAAATTTTGATAATGTAACATCTCTATGGGTAAACGCTGAACCTATGTCCTCTTTGATGGAATTTGAGCAATCAGAAAAAATAATCAGCGATGTTTTTTCATACAAATTACCTTGGCTTCTTAATGGAATTGCAAAAAAAATCAGAAATCTTGACTTAGAAGACGAAGCTGAATTAATAGAGGAAACAGCCTTGCTTATAGAAACCGGACTTCCCAATTTGAAAGCTATAAAAATATATCAGGCTGGTATAAGATCACGAATATATGCCAACGAAATTTCAGATTTATTTGAGGATATGGGATGGAAAAAAAGTATAAGGGAGTATCGGGCGGAAATCTTATCAGATAAAGAATTTATCAAAGAAAATGTATCAGAAAAATGTAAGAAATGGATTGATTTATTATCTAATATTTCAAATGTAAAATCTATACAAGTACCAAAAATTTCTGATTTTACACTTGATAATGCTCATAATAGTACTTCTATACTTATTGCAAAAGAAATTGATGGGAAACAATATTTAAGAAGCCCTGACCTTTCCTTTATTCATGATGATTCAGAAGGTGAGATTGATTTTGCAGGAATTAATAATATTCCGGGAATAATATTCATTTATGATGACAACGAAGGGGTTTGGAAAATTAAAATTGAGAATCCTTATATTATTATTAATGATAATTAGTTTAATTACGTACTTAAAATACTGTATTGGGTTGACAACCTAATACATTTGACGGTTATTACATTTAAGGAAAATTTTCAATAAAATTCGTTCTTTATTATACATTGCTTTGTGAAATTGCAACTAATTTTGAGACAAAATGTACATGCTCTCTATGCTACATTTTTGATTGAGTTGATATTAAATCTGATACTCTCCTATGGTTAAATTTCCTAAATCAGAATGCCTTCTCTTATTGTTGTAAAATGTTTACATATATTCAAACACAGAGTTTTTGGAATTAATCTCTAATTTCATATTTATTTTGTAGTTTTTAGAGCTTGTATCACTCCACTCTTACAAAGACCCTGTAAATAGATAATTACAGGGTTTTATTTTGCTAAAATTAGGTGCTGATCAAAAATAAGTTATTTCTCTTTTTTCTTTTTAAAAAAATCGTCTGGCATTGATTTAATATCTTCATTGTTTTCAAAGTTTGTTAACTTTAAGAATTGGGTAAGAAAATCGCTATTCTTCACAACATCAGATTTGATGAAACATTCTCTAAAAGATGGGTAATTGGGTAAAACAACATTTTCATTAAATTTCTTTTTTTTCAGAGCATATTCTTTAAGACATTTTACTAAGTCAAATTGATTATTATAATATGTTAATTCAACCAATGAATTTAAATCAATCATTGCAAGATTGTGAACTTTTTTAATACCTAAATCTAATACACTAAGTTTTTCCATCATTTTCAGACTTAAATAATGCTCTAACGAAGGAACATTATAAAATGAATTTGAGACTACTAAAACAGGATATATTTCAATAATATTAGGTTTAATATTCTTTCTGTCAATAATTTCATTAAATTCACTATTGCTTTTTAATTTATTAATCATAGAAATTAATTGAGAGATTCCTTTTTTCTCGACAAAATTTTTCTCGATTATTTTTTCGACCTCTTTATAATCATAGATAGCATCTAATTTATTAATGCTCTCATAATCCTTAAATTCAAATAGAAAAATATGTTTATTATTGATTATTATGCAGTCAATTAATGATTTGTCTTTTTCGTTGAATATTATTTCATAGTACTTATTCTTTAAAGATAATTGGATCAAATTTCTAAATAATATTTCTTCACTTCCTTTTTCTGCATATTCGGAAGAAAAATCATTATAGGAATTAAATACTTTATATTCTTCAGTTAAAAATTGAAATACTTTATACTTTATTTTATGATAGAAATTTAGGAATAGATAAGCTTTGTTTAAAACGAAGTAACCGTTGTCATTTTCACTATCTTTTAGCAGAGGATAATATTTTAGTTCAATTTTGTCTTTATTGAATAATGAATTAACACATAATTCCTCACAATATTCCTTTATTTGAAATTCTTTTATATTATCTGGATCTAAATTTATATAGTTCTTATCATCTAAATAGTTCAATAAAAAGAGTTGATCAAAAATATATTTGTCTAAACCATTTATATTGTGTCTATCTTCAAACCGCTGTAAAAATCCAGAATAATTCCTGCATAAATACTCAAATAAAGATCTTAATCTTACAAAAATAAACAGCTGATGATAAACAAAATCAAAATCAATGGTTTTTGTTGTAATAATGAATTGAGCTAAGCTTTTGAAATACTTCTCTGGGATATCATCCATAAATTTGATACTCGGATATACCTCAGAATTGAATATTAAATACGCCTGAATAAATGGAAATGATTCAAATTCAGGATTAGCATTATATTTTAAATTATTATAATTCTCAACGATTTTTTTAATCAATAAGTTATTCCCTTTGACATTGAAAATACATTTTGTTTCTTTAAGATTAGAATTGTAGTCCCTATAATTTAAAGCATTTATAATTTTACTTAATTCATATTTGTATTTAATTTTTTCAGAACTCGACAATGAATCTATCAATTTCATTTCAAAAGATTCATCTGCTATAAAAGATTGATTTATTGCACAGATAATTAACAGTAAGATATCGGGATCTATACCTACTAAAAGATCTAAAACATCTTTTTTTTCAATTTTCTCGGGAAATAGATCCTTCCAATTTTGAACAATCACCAATTTTTGATTTCTTCCAATTTTCTTCCCCTTCATTATTAAATTTCAATTACATTATCATCACCAAACCATTGTCTGGCTTTCGCTATAACTTGGGCGCTCGGATTATGATAAAAAACAGCCAAATTTTCTTTTGCTCTTGTACAACAAACGTAGAAAATTTTCTGAGTTCTTTCCAAAACGCTTTGCGTGCCATTATTTAGAAATAAATATTCAAAATTGTAATCGTTCCACCTGCCGTTATCAAGGATAACCAATACATTGTCAAATTCGGAACCCTTTGTTTTATGTTGAGTGGAAAAAGGAGTTTGCCCTTCCAAGTATTTATATAAGTTTTGAAACTCACTGAATTTTACATCTTTCACCCGATTGTATAAGTACCTATTTTTTATTTTAAATGAATTGAGTTTGTCATTGTTACTTATACAAATTCCTTTATTATTAGCATCATCTATCACTTCTTCAACTGTTTTATCTCCAACATAGATAAGTTCTTCAATGTTTTCCTTTAAAGTTCTTTTATCTGATATTCTAAGAATTCGAGTACGATAGTCCGTAATTTTTAAAAACTCATTGAATTTTCCATTTTTATACAGTGATATATTTGACTGAATTTTAAATAAATGCTTGATTAAACTATCCCGTTTTGAGCCTTTTTTATTTTCATCGTCTTCATCTTGTTTTTTATCATCGAGTAATTGATCTTTGCTTACATATATTTTTGAAAATTCGTTGTAATTAAATGATTTAGCATAGTTAAATAATTCAACGTTATTGTCAATGAAAGTTTGCATTCCGGCTGTAGGACTTACAGCTCTCAATTCACCTCCAGCTTTATCCAACTGAAGTATATCTATTACCTCACCAAAGGTATTACCAGAAAAGTCAGTAGTTATCGCCTGTTCTTTTATATATTTATTAATTCTATCTCTGAATTTTAAAATTTGATCACTATCATAAATATTCATTAGAGTCCTGAAACCTGCCTTTCCCGCTATCAAATTATGAGTAAGATTAAGTTCTTTGGTTTCTTTTGAATTATTAAAATCCCAGCCAGAGTTATCTATGAGATATTGTCTAACTATCTCAACATCATTATTAGAAGAATATAGAAAAAAAACATTTCCTTGTTTTACAGAACCGTTGATCATATTGGGTGCGGTACTATCTGTTGAAGGAATCTGGCGGATTCCATCTGTGCGAAGTTGATTAGCCAGATTTATAATCTTTTGTGGATTTCTTCTATTCTGTTCTTTTTTCACTTCTTTAACTTCATCCTCTTCATCTCCTTTAAAATCATCTAAATTACCAATCCCATCTTCATAAATGGATTGCATAGCATCACCAAAAAAACCTATGATATTTTTTCTTGCACTGTTTTTAAAGTGAGTAAGGAATATTTCTACAACCTGTCTACTCGTATCTTGATATTCATCTATAAAGATGCATTTGTATTTATCCTTTACAATATCACAAAGTTTAGGATATTTTTCAAAGAGATAATTTGCTACAATTAATATTTCGTCGTGAGAAATTATACCCTCCCGAATCCTGAAAAATTCTTTATACTGAATACCTTTTTCTAAATCACTAAAATAGTCAGCTGGTACAGGACTTACTTCAGCAATGGAAATATCTGTTACATTGTCGTCATTAGCCAAGAAAACCAAAGCTTCCTTTAATTCTTTTTGAAAGTGCTTGATATTGTCCCATAAGAAATCGTGTATAGTAGAAACATTTAAGTTTTTGTGATTTACTCTTTCTTCAATCTCCCTTACAGCTGCGTTAGTATAGGTCATGCAAGCTACTTTTTCTGAAGGGTTTTCAATGATAAATTGTCTGATCACACTTACTAATGAATAAGTTTTACCACTACCCGCACCACCACTTAAAAGAAAGTTTCTTTCTTCATCAACACACTCGAATATCTCTTGTGCTTCCGGCTCTAAATTCAATCTTTCTTCAACCATAATAATCCATTTTTAATGTATGCTGGAATTTGCCAATTACTAAAATTTTCGCCTCTGTGATATAAAATATCCAATGCAAAATGAGTTTTCTTATTGATACACTTTTCAGCTAATATATAGGCATCATTTGTTGCATCATCAAATAGTTTTCTGTTTTTTAGTCCTTGAAAAAGATCTTTTTTATCACTAACAAAATCTCTATTTATATGAATAAACGCATCTTCAAAACTTCTTGCTTGATAAGCACCTTCCTCTTGCTGATAACACAAACAGATCTTTGAAGTCCCTACTGAAATAGTACGATCTTCTTCGGCTAAAACTTTTAGTTGCTCCCAAGAAGTGCTTGATAAAAAGTGTAGCAAGGCAGTATTACTTGTTTCAATTCCCGCACTTACAGGGCAAGCTTCTAAAACTACATCTCCATTTTCATTTTTTTTCCCCAAGTCTCCTTTAGAATCTATATCAGTAATAATAATTCCTTTGATTCCTAAAAATTGGATAAACTTCTCGAAAATTTGAGAGTATGCTCCGACTTCTACTATCGATATATTTTGAGATAATAAGGGAAGAAAATCATCTTTTATACCTTCAGCTTCTAAGCGAGCTTTTTCTTCAATATCTATCTTTCTCATAAAGGTTGGAATTAAGATCCTCTCCGTATCCCCTTCAATAAGAACAGCTTTATCTGCAAAAAATATCTCAGCTCGGCTAATAGTTAAATATTGTTTTAAAAATTCATACTGGTCAGTATCAATCGCATATTCTATTTTTAAATCTTTAAGGTTTTTTGCTACTACATTATTAGTACTCTCAATTTTCAAATATTTAATATCATCAAAATCACTATCTGCCACGATATGAGATGAGTGGGTTGTAATAACGTACTGAAGTATGCGATTTTCGCCATCCTCTCTTTTGATACCATCACCAAGCAATTCTTTTATATTTTTTATGAAAACATATTGCATTTGAGGATGGGTATGCGCTTCCGGTTCTTCAATAAAGAGAAGATTAATGTCCGCTGGTTTTTTATCCTTGTCTCTTTTAAATTCTTGAACTATAATTTCAATTTCAAAAATCATACTGATCAGGTTCATATAACCCAAACCGTTATAGTGTTCCGGCAATTTATGCTCGTCGTGTGTATAGACAACCGTAGTATTACCTTCTAAAAGCTCCCTGTGTTGTAATGTCGAAATAACAGCTATATCGGACTCATTTATTTTTATCCCTCCAAAGTTTTTTACTTTGTCAATGACATCATTAAATAAATTCCCATAAATCTCAGTAAGAACCTTATCCGTACCAGCTAGCTGGTCTTTAAAATCTTCAGTAGCCTGATTCTTTTCGCTATTGTCTTCTTTTTTTTTATATAAATTGGAAGTTTGCCTAGATAATGTCTTATCAACATCTTTGTTGGTAACATCTCGTCTGGCACTTATATATTTAAAGTTTATTACATCCTTGATACCTATTGCTTCTTTTTCTAGATCAATAAAATTTTCCTCGTTAATATCTTTTGTATCAAGCTTATATTCAAATGATTTTTTTTGAATCTTAAAATAAGTTCCTATTTCTTTCTTCAGGAAATCTTTTAGATCTCTTTTTTCATACTCTAAGCCATTTTCCCGAGCTTTAACTTGCTTCGAATCTTCATTAGACGAAAAGACAAATAAGTCAGATTTTAACTTTAAAAATTCCGTGTAATTAAGAATATATTCAAATCCCAAAACAATAATATTATTGTCCGGATCCAAATCCATCAACAGCCTACTTACGTTTGAAAGATTATCTGTTTCGCCATATTGCATAAAGAGTCTGAGCTTGATTCCTATAGGCTCGAATTCAGCAGGTGGGGGATCTTGCTCAATAAGCAGAGTTAGTTCTTTTTTGAATTCTATATTCAAATCATCATAAGAGAATTTGCTTTTTTCATTTAGAAATTTGTCTAAAACTGCAAGAATTGAAGTTTTACCTGTATTATTCTTTCCAATAACTAATGAAAGATCCTTCTCCAAATCCATTGAGAAATGCTTCAGCAACCTAAAATTATGAATCTGAATTTTAAAAATATTCATATTTAAAATGTGTTTAATTAGTTTTATAAAATGGTTATTTATTTAATCAAATATAACATTTGATTTATTATAATACTAAAATTAAATTTCACATTCTCAATTAATTACTTGATTTTAAAACTTGGTTAAGATTTCATTCATTAAATAAGCTAAGAAATATTGAAGTTATAAACATTTTAACTACATCGTTTTTAAATTACATTGCGGCTTTTGAGTTATTTACAGATTTAATCAGCAACAAAATATTTTAGAATAACACTCTCTGTAAGAAAATAGAGAAATTCCATAATCAATTCCGCTTCCTCCTTGGTGACAATCATACCTTCGCTTGTAAAATGCTCAAGCACCTCATCTATAGGTATTTTTTTTATTTCTTTTAATTGAGACATATATTAAGATGTTTAAGTTTTAATCCAAAATTTTGTGATTATATATTATATTAACCCGTAGTGCATTATCACACAATAGCTATTTTAATATTATTCATTTTTCTTTTATAAACAAAAACATTTATGAATTGGATAAATGTGAGTGTCATTATTTTACTTAGTATTCTTGTTTTGAATCCA
>NZ_MAUH01000045.1:0-193715 GCF_001693475.1 Chryseobacterium sp. CBo1 | reverse complement strand
GCATTGATAGCTGTTTGTAACAAGCTTTTAAGAATTTGTTTTGGTGTGGTAAAAAACAAAATAGCTTATCAACAAGACTATCTGAAAAACTGTAAAATTTTAACATAAACAATTTGCAGATTAACATAGAACATCGGGGCGTTATTTTTTGTAATTATGATCATTTTAGCTAAAGAATTAATCAAATTTTAATTCAGTTTGTTAATAATTATCTTTAACTTTAGCTCAAATTTAAAATAATAATATGAGAAGAATACTACTTTCTTTAACTTTAACAAGCTCACTTTTTGCTACAGCACAAGTGCTTCAACAGGAAAATTTCGATGCTCTTAATATAGCTTCTGCAATTGGGCAGTCATCTCCTGTATACGCATCTCTTGGTGGAGCTAATTCAGATTATGCCATTGTAACATCCGGAACAGGTAAAGCTTTACAAATTTCAGCTCCAGCTACAGCTGAAGGCTACAGATATATGTGGAAAAATGGTTTGCCTGCTGCATGGACTGCAAGAACATCAGGAAATAATGTATTCCAAGTAGAATTCGATTATTTTACCGGGCCAACTTCTACCAGCGATAATTGTGGAGGAGTTGAAGTGATAGACGCTGCTGAAGAAGTCTTTGGAGGAATTCTTGTGCATCACGCCACTAAAACAGTAATAGGAGTATATACAACGCCGGCAGGTGCAGTTTCTTATACAGATGTAGGAACAGGAACTACTCCTGCAGCCGTAACGTTGCCCGTAAATACTTGGGTTAGAATAGGTTATGCGTATAATACTGCCAATGGAACAATTACTTTTAAAGGTCCAGGATTTTCAAAAGTAATAACGGGAACATTGGTAACATCACCAAGCGAAATAGATTATGCTGCGCACGATGTTTTAGAAACCAACGCAGCTGCATCAACTCATTTGATTGATAATATGTTATCAAGAGCTGTCGCAACGGAAAGTCTATTTTTAGCTACAAATGATGTAGTTTTAAAACAACATGAAGTATCTATATTTCCAAGCCCTGCAACGGATTTTATTACTGTAGAATCAAAAGCAAAAATATTAAATGCATATATTTATGATATGAGCGGAGTAAGATCTGATGCTAATTTTTCAAACGGTAAAGTTGATGTAAGAAAATTGCCAACCGGAACTTATATGTTAGGTTTAAAAACCGAAAATGGTTTATTAACCAAGAAATTCACTAAAAAATAATTACTGATAAATCTTAGTACAATAAAGCGCTCCAATTTGGGGCGTTTTTGTTATTTTAGGGTTTTTAAAATTGATTCAATGATAGAAAATAAAGTAGCCTACATTACCGGAGGTACAAAAGGAGTAGGATATGGGATTGCAAAAATCTTATTAGAAAATGGTGTTTCAGTTGCTTTTTCGGGAAGGAAAAAAGAGGATGTTGAAAAAGTTGTGACTGAATTAAAACAATATTCTCAGAATGTTTTAGGAATTGTTTCTGATGTGAAAAATCTTGAAAACGAGTCTGAAGCTGTTAAAAACATCATCGGAAAATTCGGAAAATTGGATTTTGTTATTGCAAACGCTGGTTTAGGGATTTTTAAACCGGTAGATCAACTTTCAGCAGATGAATGGAATGATATGATTGAAACCAATCTTACTGGAGTTTTCTATACCCTAAAAGCTTCAGTAGAAGAACTGAAAAAGACGGAAGGATATTACATCACCATTTCAAGTTTAGCCGGAGCAAATTTCTTCGAAAACGGAACGGGCTACAACGCCTCAAAATTCGGAGTTGTAGGCTTTACTCAGGCAGCGATGATCGATTTAAGAAAATACAATATTAAATCAACTGTCATCATGCCCGGCTCGGTGGCTACAAATTTCAACGGAAATATTCCTTCAGAAAAAGATGCCTGGAAAATTCAACCCGAAGATATAGGAAATCTGGTTCTTGATGTTTTAAAAATGAATCCAAGAGTTTTGCCAAGTAAGATAGAGTTTAGAGCAACAAAACCCAACACTTAAAACATATAATGCGCTGAATAATAATTAAATAAGTATTATGCATGCATAATATATTTTTTATTTATATTAGCAAAGTTAACTTAAACAAAAAACGCTGTTTATAATCACCTGATTATAAACAGCAAAACAGAAAATATATAGAACATGAAACCGTGAGGTTGCATATGACAATTAAAATAAAATATAAAGCAACATATGAAAATATTAGTTTGTATCAGTAGTGTTCCGGATACTACTTCCAAAATCAATTTTACGGCAGATAAGTCTGCATTCGACAAAAACGGAATTCAGTGGGTAATCAATCCGCTTGATGAATTCGCTTTAACAAAAGCTATTAAATTGCAGGAATCTCAGGGAGCAACTGTAACGGTAATCAATGTAGGGGATGCTGTAACTGAGCCTGTGGTAAGAAAAGCTTTGGCAATCGGAGCAAACGATGCAGTAAGAGTAAACCTTGATCCTAAAGACAGCTTCTCAACCGCTAAAGAAATTGCGGCTGTAGCTCAGAATGGTGGTTACGATTTAATTCTTTGCGGTAAAGAATCGATTGATTATAATGGAGGTTCTGTTCCTGGGATGGTTGCTCAGTTGTTAAATCAACCTTTTGTAAATGCTTCGGTTGGTTTAGATGTGAACGGAAGCGAAGCTACTGCTGTAAGAGAGATTGAAGGAGGTAAAGAAACAATTTCTGTAAAATTACCTGCTGTAATTGCTGGTCAGAAAGGTTTGGTAGACGAAAAAGATCTTATTATTCCAAACATGAGAGGAATTATGTCTGCAAGAACAAAACCTTTGCAGGTCGTAGAGCCTACTTCTTCTGAAGTAAAAGTTCAGGGTGTTTCTTATGACTCAGTTCCTCCAAGAGCAGCTGTGAAAATGGTTTCTCCGGATAATTTAGATGAATTGGTAAGACTTCTTCACGAGGAAGCAAAGGTTATTTAAGAACCAAGTAAAAAGTAAAAAGATTCAAGTGGAAGTGAGATATAGAAACCAAAATTTAAATAATTTTGTCAGTTCAATCTCAAATTTAGAATCTTAAATCTCAAACCTTAAACAAATTTAAAAATGGCAGTATTCGTATACGCAGAAAATATAAACGGAATTTACAAAAAAGCAGCTTTTGAGGCAGTTTCTTACGCTAAAGCAGTAGCTGATCAGGCGGGAGATACCGTAACGGCAATTTCTGTAAACCCAACAGATGCTTCAGATATTTTGTATAAATATGGAGCAACAAATGTAATCAACATCAAAGACGAAGGTCTTAAAAACTTCTCGGCAAAAGCTTATGCACAGGCTGTAAGCGAAGTTGCGGGCGGAAATATTATCGTTTTCCCTCACACAACAGATGCTTCTTCTGTAGCACCAATGTTGGCGGTGATGAAGAACTATTCTTTAATTACCAATGTTTTGGAAGCTCCGGAAAGCCAGTCTCCGTTTCAGGTAAAAAGAAAAGCTTTCTCAGGAAAAGGCTTCATGCATGCAAAAGCAGAAGGAACAGGTGTAATCATTACCGTTTCTCAGAATGCTTTCGGTGTTAAAGAAAACTCAGTTTCGGGTTCTGAAGAAGTGAAGAATCTTTCTGTGGCTAATGAAGATACAAAAGTGATTTCTCATGAGCAGAGTTCAGGTAAACTAGACTTAAAAGAAGCTGAAGTAGTAGTTTCTGCAGGTAGAGGAATGAAAGGTCCAGAAAACTGGGGAATGGTAGAAGATCTTGCGAATACTTTAGGTGCTGCAACAGCTTGTTCAAAACCGGTTTCAGATATCGGGTGGAGACCTCACACAGAACATGTTGGGCAGACTGGTAAGGCAATTTCTCCAAACCTTTACATTGCCATCGGTATTTCGGGTGCAATTCAGCATTTGGCGGGTGTAAACTCTTCTAAAACAATCGTTGTAATCAACAGTGATGCTGAAGCTCCGTTCTTCAAATCGGCAGATTACGGTGTAGTAGGTGATGCATTCCAGATCATTCCTGCATTGACAGAAAAAATAAAAGCATTGAAAGGCTAAATAGTTTTTCATCCATAATTAAGCTTCCGGGATAATTATTATTTCGGAAGTTTTTTTTGGGCAGCTTCGAACTTCGTTCGTAAATTTCGGTTAAAGCCTTCGCTTTCATCTCATTTATGTCTTCCGCGCTCGCTTTTTTGTCGCGACCGAAGGGAGTGGCAAAAAGAGCTCCGCTCAAGCCGGGCTGCAAAGGCATAAATACAAGAAAAGACAGCACAACAAAAGAGTCATAAAATTTAAAAATAAAAAGTACAGATAAAAAAATACGATTATCTTTGTAGTTATGGATTATAAACAGCTCATCATACGCGGAATATCGTACAGCCAGACTCAATCTGGCGCTTACGCATTGCTTTTGGAACATGAAGAAACGAATATTAAATTACCAGTTGTTATTGGGAATTTCGAGGCTCAATCCATTTCTTTAGGCCTGGAAAAAGACATTCATCCGCCACGTCCCCTTACACACGATTTGTTTACCAAATTTATTGTTTCGGCAAATTATCAGCTGGTTTCAGTGATCATTTATCAGATTGTAGACGGGGTTTTCTTTTCAAATATCAACTTCAAAAATTCAGAAACTCAAGAAGAACTTATTCTTGATGCAAGAACTTCGGATGCAGTAGCAATGGCGGTACGTTTTGATGCTCCTATTTTTACAACACAGCAGGTTTTGAATGAAGCAGGAATTTTGCTTGAACTGGAAGAAGTTGCAAAAGAAGAGCAGTCTTTCTCAGAAACTGTAGCAACTGAAGACAGTCTGACATCTGTTTCAATGGAAGAATTGCAAAAGCTTTTGGAGGATGCTGTAAAAGAAGAAGATTTCGATACCGCGCTTGAAATTCAGGAGGAGATCAAGAGACGAAAAAAGAAAATAGATTAGAGATATTATACTTAAAAAATGAATTTAAAACTACGACTGACCGTCCTGAGTTTTCTGCAGTTCTTCGTTTGGGGAGCATGGCTGATTACCATGGCGAATTTTTGGTTTGGTACAAAGCAATGGGACGGAACGCAATTTGGTGCTGTCTTCGGAACCATGGGAATTGCTTCGATTTTTATGCCGACCATCACCGGGATTATTGCAGACCGTTGGGTAAATGCAGAGAGAATATTTTCAGTTTTGCAGATCCTTTATGGGATAACGCTTTTCGTTCTTCCTCACAGTACAGATCCCAACTCGTTCTTCTCTGTAATGCTTGTTGCAATGTGTTTTTATATGCCAACAATTGCACTTGCAAATTCAATTTCCTATACCGTATTGAAAAATAGCAATTTAGATGTTGTTAAAGATTTTCCACCAATCAGAGTTTGGGGAACCGTCGGGTTTATTGTAGCGATGTGGATTACCAATCTTACAGGAAATAAAGCAACAGAAGGCCAATTTTACATTGCCGGAGTAGCTGCAATCATTCTTGGGATTTATGCTTTAACACTGCCCAAATGTCCTCCTCAAAAGCTTATTGATAAGGATGCTCCTTTGTCGGAACAACTTGGCTTAAATGCATTTAAACTATTTAAAAATTATAAGACCGCATTATTCTTCCTATTTTCAATGTTGCTTGGTGCTGCTTTACAGTTGACGAATGCTTATGGAGACGTATTTTTAAGTGAATTTTCACACTTTCCGAAATATGCTGATTCGTTTGTAGTGCAGAGATCAACTATTATTATGTCTATTTCTCAGGTTTCTGAGACCTTGTTTATATTGGCAATCCCGTTTTTCCTGAAAAGATTCGGAATTAAATATGTCATGCTTTTCTCAATGTTTGCATGGGTTCTTAGATTCGGATTTTTCGCTTACGGTGTTCCTGAAGGATACGGGCTAGGGTTGATCGTCCTTTCGTGCATCGTTTACGGGATGGCATTTGACTTTTTCAATATTTCAGGCTCTCTCTTTGTTGAAACCACGACAGATAAAAAGATCCGTTCTTCTGCGCAAGGTTTATTTATGATGATGACGAATGGTTTTGGAGCTGTTTTCGGAAGTTATATTGCAGGTTGGGCAATTGATAAATTCTTTACCCATAGATTTACGACTGCGTCAGAATTATCCACATATCTTCAGACCACACCCGATAATCAGTCTTTTCTAAATATTCTGAAAAACAGTTTCAATTCTACTGTAAATGCTGATGGTACTTTATCTGCTGTCGTTATGATGAAAGACTGGCACAACATCTGGCTATCTTTTTCTGCATATGCATTAGTTTTAGCAATACTTTTCTGGGTTTTGTTCAAACACAAGCACGACCCTAAAACGGTAGCAAATATTAATCACTAGTTATAGCCGATAATTAAAATATCACATTGCACTTTTGAAATAAAAGTGCAATTTTTTTTATTTTTAGGCAACCATTTTCAAATTCCTCGGTCTTATAATTAGAAACTAATCAATGAAGCATTTAGAAGAGAATTTTAAACTTGCCAAAAAACAGGATCGGAGAGCTCAAAAAGCTCTTTACGATTTGTTTTCTGCTAAAATGCTGGCAATTGCAAATTCTTATACCAATAACCTTTATGATGCAGAAGATATTCTGATGAATTCTTTTTTGAAATGTTTCAATAAAATTAACGACTGCCGAGACTGGAAATCTTTTCCGTTCTGGCTGAGGAAAATTATAGTAAATGATTCGATAAGTTTTGTCAGGAAAAACAAAAACATTCTTTATGTAGACGTAGAAATTGCAGATGATCATTCTGATGAAGAAATTAATGAAAATCTAAACGAAATCAATATCGAAGAAATTTTTTCTAAAATGCCGGCTGGTTATCGTCTGATTTTTAACCTTTATGTATTTGAAGAGCGAAAACATCAGGAGATTGCTGAGATCCTGAACATTTCGGAAGGTACAAGCAAAAGTCAGTTTAGCAAAGCCAAAAAATGGATTGCTGATTATTTAAAATCAAAAGAAAATGGACAAAAAAATACGGAAACAGTTAAAAGCTGATTACGAAGAACTCAATATTAAGCCTTCTGATAAACTTTGGGATCAAATCGAGGATCAGTTACACGGAAGAGAAAAAACTGTAAAGAAACCTCTCTTTCAGTGGTGGAAGTATGCCGCTGTTATAGTTCTTTTAATTTCTTTTGGAAGCATTTTGTATTTTAATTCAGATAAATCTTCCAAATCTGCAGAAATAATTGCAGTTAAAGAAGTGACGGAAGAAAATTCAAAACCATCAAAAACCTCTGAAACGGTTGCTAATGTGACTAATCCTGAAACAGAAAATAATTTTGAAATAAAAACAAATCCTGAAAAGCCAATTGTTATAAAAGAAATTAACAAAGCAGATCAGGAACAAACTGATCTTCCAAAAATGACTTCTGTTTCAAAAATTATAGAATCCGCACCCGAAATAGAAGTCAAAACTGAAACTAAAATAAAACAGGAAATTACAGAAAAACCTAAGTTGGTAGTTATAGAAAAGTCTTCAAAAACAAGATATGTTACTGCAAATGACCTTATGTTTCAGCACCAATACAGTGTTGAGAAAAATGAAAAACCTAATGAGAACACGAAAAGACTTGGGATTATTAAAATCAATAAAGTTAATATAAGCCCGGAATTTATTACAATTTTCAACAGCTCCAACAGTACAGACGAAAAGTAAAAATCATATCAACATGAGACAAAAAATATTATTGGCAGGATTTTTTTTAACCCTGTTCTCACTCAGCTATTCCCAGAATAAAGAAACTCTGAGGAAACAAATGGAAAGATATACCAATAAGATCGACAGCATCGTTACGGAAGAACGCAACAAAATGAACGCCGAATTTGATGCACTTGAAAAGAAAATGAAGGCGGGCGAAATTTCAGAAAGCGAAATGAAGGAGCAAAAAAATACGACGGCAGTACGATATGAAGCGATCATTAATGATGAAATTGCCAATCAGAAAGATGAATATGAAGAGATCACTGGTAAAACTGTTAGAAAAGCACTTTTTAAGTCTAATTTTAATAAAAAAAATAGTTTATTCAGAACTGCGAGAGGTGCTTTATTGGATCTGACATTTGAGCAGCCCGAGTTTGATGATCCGGAAGATCCTAAGAATTACCTACAAAGTTTCGGTTATGTTGCAGGGATTTCATTAATAAATCTTACCGATAAAAAGTTTTTTGATTTTTCTAAAGGCAATGAACTGAAAAATTCTTCATCTGGGAACTTTACGCTTCGTTATGAAAACCAACTGGGTAAAACCACAAGTCCTGTTTTCTATCGTGTAGGTTTAGGATGGAGGCTTGAGACGATTATTCCAAATGGAGATAAAATTTTCACCCAGGATGATAAAAATCTTTACCTTACGGATTTTACGGGTAATAATTTTAAAAAAGCGTGGTTGCGTACGGACTATATTTATGTACCATTAGAAGCAATTTTCGTGTTAAATCCAAAATACAAAGAATATAACGGAGTACGATATATCGATAATACAAAAAAACAGCTGAGAATTGGGTTAGGACTTTACGGAGGCGTTAAAATCAATGATCGAATGCATCTTCAGTATAAAAATGATTTCGGGAACAAAGTGTATGTTCGTGAAGGAGTGTCCAAAGGCTTAAATCCTTTTATTGCAGGAGGTAAAATATCAATAGAGTATTTTGGATTTAATATTTATGTGATGAAAGATTTTACACCTATTTTCAATAATGAAGCCCTTATTCGTAATAAAAGCGGAGTGCAGATCGGGATCGATCTTTGGGCTCTTACTTTTTAAGAATACAAGATAAATTCAATTTAATATTTTAGAATTTTTCGTATTAAATTTAAAAATAATACGTGCTTGAACAGTATAATGGATTAAAGAAGGGCTTAATATAACTTTAAATTAATTTTCAAATTAACAATATAATTAATTTAATATTAAATATTAAATAATTTTAAGCAGATAATTTTGTGTAAACTTAGGTTTATATTTCAATTATTTGATTTTAAAACATACTTATAAAAAGTATGTTTTTTTTTGTATTTTGGCATTCAGGATATATTAAAACTTGTAAAATAAATAATGAAAAATTTACAGCTTTTAGGATTAATTTTGGTAGTCGTAGGAAGTTTTCTTCCTTTGGTACACGTTCCGATCATAGGAAACTGGAACTATTGGAAAGTAGACTATTATCTGGCAATTTTCTGCTGGATTTTCTGTGCCTGCGCACTGTTTTCAATTCTGAATAATCGTCCAAAACTTGTTAACACCTTTGCAGTGTTCCTCTTAATTTTATTCGTATTTACCTTATTTGCCATAAAGTATCAGGCATCAAGTTACTTTAGCTTTTTACCATTCAAATCTTGGACGAATGCTTTAGCGGGAACGGTAAAATTACAATGGGGCTGGATTGTGGAATTTTTGGGAGCATTAATAATGCTTTTTGCAAAATCAAAAAATAAAAATTAACTATAGTATAAAAGAAGAAAATATGAAAGAAGTATTCATTGTTTCTGCAGTAAGAACTCCGATGGGAAGCTTCATGGGAAGTTTATCAACTGTTCCTGCTACAAAATTAGGAGCTGCAGCGGTAAAAGGAGCATTAGACAAAATAAATCTTGATCCTAAAAACGTTCAGGAAATCTATATGGGTAACGTTTTACAGGCAGGTGAAGGCCAGGCTCCCGCAAGACAGGTTGCTTTAGGTGCAGGTTTATCAAACGAAACACCATCTACAACGATTAATAAAGTTTGTGCTTCAGGAATGAAAGCTGTTACAATGGCTGCACAGGCGATCAAAGCAGGTGACACAGACGTTATCGTTGCCGGAGGGATGGAAAACATGTCTTCAGTTCCACATTATTATAATGCAAGAAACGCAACCAAATTAGGTGATGTGAAAATGCAGGACGGAATGGTTCTTGACGGTCTTACAGACGTTTACAATAAAGTACACATGGGAGTTTGCGCAGAAAAATGTGCAACAGATTACCATATCACAAGAGAAGAGCAGGATAATTTTGCGATCGAATCTTACAAAAGATCTGCAAAAGCCTGGAGCGAAGGGAAATTCGCTGAAGAAGTTGTTCCTGTATCAATTCCTCAGAGAAAAGGAGATCCTGTAATTTTCGCTGAAGATGAAGAATATAAAGCGGTAAATTTTGACAGACTTCCTACACTTCCTACTGTTTTCAAAAAAGAAGAAGGTACAGTTACTGCAGCCAATGCTTCTACTTTAAATGACGGTGCTTCTGCATTAATCCTTGTTTCTAAAGAAAAAATGGAAGAATTAGGACTAAAACCTTTAGCGAAGATTATTTCTTACGCTGATGCAGCTCATGAACCTGAAAACTTTACAACAGCTCCTTCAAAAGCTTTACCAATCGCTCTTAAAAAGGCTGGTCTTGAGATTTCAGACATCGATTTCTTCGAATTTAATGAAGCATTCTCTGTAGTTGGTTTAGCTAATAATAAAATCTTAGGATTGGATGCTGCTAAAGTAAACGTAAATGGTGGAGCAGTAGCTTTAGGACATCCCCTTGGAAGTTCTGGTTCAAGAATTATCGTTACTTTAATTAATGTTTTAAAGCAAAACAACGGTAAATATGGTGCTGCAGCCATCTGTAACGGTGGTGGTGGTGCTTCTGCAATCGTCATTGAAAATATGTAATTACCGTGAAAATTAAATTTGCTTTAGTCATTCTTTTGATTGGATTTGTGGTAACATTATTAGGCGCTTGGCTTAAAATTACTCACATTTCGTTTGGGCCATTTAATGGAAATATAGTTGTTACATTTGGAACTATTATTCAGGGTTTAGGAGCTTTATTACTCATTATAATGGTATTGACTAGTCAAAAAATTAAAAATTTTCTCAAGAAATAATATTTAAATCAGTAAAAACTAAAGATTTTGTGCTTTGGTTTGAATTTTAAAAATTATTGAAAATATATAATATTGTTTTTTATATAAATCTTTGAAATCCGGAAGCGAAAGTTTTCGGATTTTTTATGTTTAAATTTTTTTGATTATTAAATTGTTGATACTGATAAGATAATATTTAAAAACTGAAATATTAAAAAAGAATTAATTGCTCCGTAGGAGCAAAAACCTTTGTAGCAAAATATAATCATAGCGATGGGGAGCTCCGTAGGAGCGACACTGTTAATCCCCAATTATATATTCAAGCTATTTTAATTTTAACAAATCAATAAAATTTAGCCTAAAAAAAATAAAAACCTCCGAATGTTCAGCGGTTTTTCTATTTTTGTGCAACTAATTCTTTTGAAAATGTCTGAAACTGAAATTCAACCGACTCAAAATATAAAGAACAATCCGAAAATCATGAAAGCCTGGGCAGTTTACGACTGGGCAAACTCGGTTTATTCTTTAGTGATTACTTCTACAATTTTCCCGATATATTATTCGATTATCACGACAGTGTATGAGAAAAAAGAATATGTAGAAGAAACCGGCAGATGGATCGATGTTCCGGTAAGACACATGATCAAAATTTTAGGTAAAGAATATCAGCCGGATGCGGTATATGGTTATTCTTTAACCATTTCTTTTCTGATTGTCGTTTTGCTTTCTCCATTTTTATCCTCTTTGGCAGATACAATCGGGAACAAAAAATCATTCCTTCAGTTTTTCTGTTATCTAGGAGCAACTTCTTGTATGGGATTGGCAATGTTCACCGGAATGCACAATGTATTTTTAGGATTGTTGTTCAGTATTACGGCGAGTGTCGGTTTTTGGGGTAGTTTGGTATTTTATAATTCGTTTCTTCCGGATATTGCCACACGAGATAAGCAGGATGCACTTTCTGCAAGAGGATATGTTTACGGATATATTGGCTCTGTAGTTTTAGTTGTTCTTTGTTTGGTTTTAATTATGGTTTTGGCTAAAGGTGAAGAGCAGAAATTAATATTTACGAGAATTACCTTCCTGCTTACTGGAGCTTGGTGGTTTGGTTTTTCACAATATACTTTCAAGCATTTACCGCAGTTTGGTGATGTTAAAGAAAAGCTTCCTAAAGATTTGGTATTATTAAACTATAAAAACATCTTCAAAAGACACGAAGATCAGGGTGGTTTTTTTGAAGTATTAAAAGATAACATCAGCTTTTATAAAGATATTGCTAAAGAGAGCTTTAAAGAACTTTTCAAGGTTGGGAAAGGTCTTTTCAAAGACAGAAACCTTAAATTTTTCTTATCGAGTTTCTTCTTTTACAGTGTCGGAATGCAGACTATTTTCCTGATGGCAACGCTTTTCGGGAAAAGTGAAATCAATTTGGCGCAGGATAAACTGATCGGAACTTTATTGATTATTCAGATCGAAGCGATTATCGGTGCGGTCATTTTCTCAAGACTTTCAAGAAAAATCGGGAACAAAAACGTGATTTCTATTGCGGTAATTTTATGGATTGTTGCTTGTATCTGGGCATTCTTCCTGGATAAGGAAAATCCAACGGTAGAATATCAGTTTTATGGCGTTGCAGCAGTTGTAGGATTGGTAATGGGCGGACTTCAGGCGATGTCGAGATCTACATATTCTAAGCTTTTGCCTGAAAATTCAATGGAAAATACAACGTTTTTCAGTTTCTATGATGTTCTGGAAAAACTGGCAATCATTGTCGGAACATTTGTATTTGCTTTATTTATCGATAAATATGATACTTTGATCAGGATTTTTGCGAAAATAGATGTGACTTTACCATCAGCTTCAGGAATGCGATTTGCCGCATTTTCAATGGCGATTTTCTTCTTTGTAGGATTAATTTTAATCCGTTTCCTGAATGTACAGAAAATCAAAGACAGAGATACTTTATAATTGGCTTAAAATTTGTTAATATTCAGCAGAATTATACTAACTTTGCATCAAGATATTTAACACAAAATGACGAACCCTTTATTTTACGCTAAAATTATCCTTTTCGGAGAGTACGGAATGATAGAAGACTCACAAGGTCTTGTAGTTCCTTACAGTTTTTATAAGGGTACATTGAAATTTTCCGATTCAGATTCTGAGTTCGAAAAAAAATCAAATAATCACTTACAGAAATATGCCGTTTTTCTTGAAAATTTGAATCTTCCTGAGCAATTCAGATTAGACGTAAGTCGTTTTAAAGAAGATATATCAAGCGGACTTTTCTTTGATTCTAATATTCCTCAAGGTTACGGAGTCGGAAGTTCAGGTGCTTTGGTTGCTGCTATTTTCGAAAAATACTGCTTCACAAAACACAATCCTGATACGATTTCGAAAGAAAACCTAAAAAATATAAAAGCCGTTTTTGGCGAAATGGAAAGCTATTTCCACGGTAAAAGTTCTGGTATGGATCCTTTGATCTGTTACATGAATCTTCCAATTCTTATCGAAAACAAAGAGAATTTAGATAAGGTAGCCATTCCGAAAGGTGAAGAAGGAAAAGGAGCAATCTTTTTAATCGATTCAGGAATTACAGGAGAAACCGCACCAATGATTCAGATTTTCTTCGAAAAAATGAAAACTGAAGGTTTCCGTAAAACGCTAAAAGAAGAGTTTATCCGTTACAACAATGCTTGTATTGACTCTTTCCTTAAAAAAGATATGAACCCGTTTTTTAGAAACCTTAAAAAGCTTTCTCACTGGGCTTACGAACATTTCCGCCCTATGATTCCTGAAAGTATTTTTAACATTTGGAAAACCGGTTTAGATTCAAATGCTTATTATCTTAAACTTTGCGGAAGCGGAGGCGGAGGTTATATTTTAGGATTTACAAAAGATTACGAAAAAGCAGAAAAAATGCTTGGTGACTTCCAGAAAGAAGTGATTTACAGATTCTAAAAAGTTGGGAATGGGTTCTGAAAAAGAGAGTTTCCAACATAAAAATTATATCCAAAAATCTTTATTTTACAGATTTTCACAATTCGTGGGATTTCTTTTAGGTGCACGTTTTTTTGTGGCTGCTTTGCTGACTTTTGCGCTGTATGTTTCCACCTTTTTTTTGTTTAATCAGGAAGAATCTTTCAGGAAATTTGTCTTCGATTTCAGAGTTCACGGGATCATTTTTTGTACCGTTTTAAGTATTCTTGCAGGCGGAATCATCAATCAGTTCTATGATTTTGAAAAAGATCATATCGTAAAACCGTTTCGCACAAGAGTTCAGAGTTTTATTAAGCAGAAATATTTTTTGTATGCCTATTTAGCATTAACAGTGATCTCGCTTGGTGTTGCAAGTTTTATTTCTTATCGTGTTTTAATTTTTTTTGTTGTTTATCAGTTCTTTATGTGGTTTTACAGTCATAAACTGAGCCGGATTTTAATTTTGAATAATCTCACTTTTGTCAGTTTAACATTGTATCCGTTTTTCGGAATGATGGTGTATTATCAAACCTTTTCCAGAAAAATTTTCTTAATGGCTATTTTTTTATTTTTAATACTATTATGTATTGATATTGTGAAAGATACATTAACGAAAAGTGTTGATAAAAGCTTTGGCTATACGACGATTCCCAATTATTTTAAAAGTAAAAATACCAAGATTATTCTTATCTCTTTACTCATGTTGACAATGGCAGTTTCAATGAAGCTTATCATAAAAACAGGAATTTCAGGCTTTATGTCGTATTATTTCATAGGTGGCCTGTTTATGATGATCATCTGTATTTATCTGCTGCTAAATTCTTCCAGACGGGCTAAGTTTTTTACACTCAATATTTTACGATTTTGGGTTTTCATTGGGATTATCGCAATGTTACTCAACGGAATTGAAGGTAAATTGTAGAAAAAAAACTTTAAAAAAGCTGTGGTTATTCTTACATTTGCAAAATTAAATTTAACATAAAAGAATGCCCATTTTTAACGATACTAAAGTTGCATTTGCAGATAAAACCGATGCACAGTTGAGAAAAGCGTATTGGATGTTTAAAATGATTGAACAACCCGCTTTGACAAGTCTTGGAACTTCTGTCCTGAATTTTACCGTTCATAATAATTTTCCTTTCGTTACCGGAATTGTAAAGAAAACTTTGTTCGAACAATTCGTAGGTGGTGAAACACGTGAGGAAAGTATGAAAGCAGTAAAGCAGCTTTTCAAAAGAGGTGTAGGAAGCATCTTTGATTACTCGATCGAAGGGAAAGAAGATGAAGAAACTTTTGATGCGGTTTGCAAAGAAATCAAGGATATTGTTAGATTTTCTGTAGGAAATCCTGCCATTCCGTTTATCGTTTTTAAACCAACTGCATTTGGAAGAATTGATTTATACGAAGCGGTTGGAAAAGGAAGTGAGTTAACTTCAAGCCAAAAAGAAGAATGGCAAAGAGTGGTAAAAAGATTCGATGAAGTCTGTCAGTTATGCCATGAACACAGCAAAAAAGTAATGGTAGATGCTGAAGAAACCTGGATGCAGGATGCTGCAGACCAGCTTTGTGAAGAAATGATGGAAAAATATAATCAGGAAAAACCGATTGTCTGGAATACCATCCAAATGTATAGAACCAGCCGTCTTGAATATATGGAAGCGCATCTTCAAAGAGCGAGAGAAAAGAACTATTTCATTGGTTATAAAATCGTCCGTGGTGCTTATATGGAAAAAGAACGTGCAAGAGCAGCCGAAAAAGGATATCCAGACCCGATTCAGCCAACGAAAGATGCATCTGATAAAAATTACAATTCAGGAATTGATTTCGTAATGAATCATTTGGATAAAGTTTCGGCATTTTTCGGAACGCATAACGAGATTTCTTCTGAGCTTGTAATGGATAAAATGAAAGCAAAAGGTCTTGAAAATGACCATCCAAACATCTATTTTGGACAACTTTATGGGATGAGTGACAACATTACATTCTATCTTTCTGATAAAGGATATAATGCGGCAAAATACCTTCCTTACGGTCCTGTAAAAGACGTTGTTCCTTATCTTACAAGAAGGGCGAGAGAAAATACTTCGGTTGCCGGACAAACCGGAAGAGAATTAGGTTTGATCAAAAAAGAACTTGATAGAAGAAAGAAATAATTTTTCTAAATAAATTGAAAGCTCGGTCGCAAATGACCGAGTTTTTTTATTTTAAAATTTAAATTAAATCAATTTTAAGGTTCAAAACTTTCGAATTTTCCGTTTTCGTAAAAGATAACAATACGTTTTATTTTATTTTGTTGATTATCAATGATTTGATTAATTATTTCTTCTTTTGGTTTTTCTAATCGCTGAGAATCGGTTATTTTTTCATTGGCTTTACTTTGATACGTTTTAACCGATTCTGAAGGGCTCTCAAAAATCACTGTATTTTCAGATTCTTCTGTTCCGAAATCTTCATCATCGTTCATCATCGTAAATAAATCAGGAAGGGAAGTCGGTTTTAATTTTTCTTCTGGAGTTTGTTCTTCGATATCGGGAAGTTCAGACTTCAGCATTTCGCCGTCACCGTTCACCAGCCAATCCCACAAAATCTCAGGGAAGCGGGATTTTATCTTGATGATAAACTCCAGTGAGGGTTTGTTTCTTCCGGAAGTCACATGAGAAATAGAGGAACGCTGCACATCAACCTCATCTGCAAATTCGGATGGTGTAAAACCGGAATACTCTATAACTTTTGAAATTCTTTCATTTAAACTCATAAATAAGTTGTAAAATTACTTTTACAAATGTAAATATTAAATTTACATCAAACAAATACAAATGTAAATAAAACAAATTTATTATATATACAAAAGTAAATTACAATAATGTATTAAATATCAATATCTTATAATGTTTATAAAATTTATTATAGTAAATTATTAAACAAAATTTCCACAATTACATATTCTAATTTATTCACTTAAAGTAATAGATGAAGTAAATTTAATTAGGTATATCACAGATATAGTACTTTTGTAGTTATACTGCTAAACTCTTTCTTTGTACCATTAATAGGACTTTCTATACCCTTTAAAATACTATAGAGTAGGAGACGGCTTGAATTGCTGTAAAACCTAGATTTTAGACATATCTCTATTGATCTGCCCCAATATTATATTTGCTAATACTCATCAGTAAACACTTTAACAATATTTTAAGATTGCAATCTTTCCATTCTTTCCGGATTTGCAAAGAGAAGTTACAGTATTTAGTTAAAGCTTAATTAAAGCTAATTTTTTGCGATGAATTTCAACTTTATCCACAATTAACATTTGTATATTGCAATTTGTAAACATGCTTTTCCACATTTGGATTGTTTAAGTTAATTACGCTCAATTCGCCTAAAACAAGAAGTTATTCACTTAAAGTAAGTGTATTGCATAACTTTATATAAATTTTATAATTGACTGAAAAATAAATATTTATACTTGATTAATTAAATTATTGTTAATCCACAAATTTATCAACAGACAATCTGGCAATTTACAACGTTTAATCATGTTACAAATGTTAATTTTAATTTTACATTTAAAATAATTAAATTTGAAAAATGTAAATTATTATTGAATGAATTTTGAACATTTCTACACGGCAGATCCTGATTTCCCTAATCGCTATATTTCCCCTAAAAAATTATTTTTTTACTTACAGACGAATCTCAAAGACTATATTCAGGAAATTGGAAGATCATATTTAGATCAGCCTATTTATCAATTGAGTATCGGAACTGGTAAAATCAATGTATTAGCTTGGTCGCAGATGCACGGAAATGAATCGAACGCAACACACGCTATGCTTGATTTATTGAAAAGTTTAGAAAATGCTCATGATGTAAAAGAAGATTTATTCAGTAAAATCAGTTTGGATTTTATTTTTATGTTAAATCCTGATGGTTCTGAGAAATGGACACGACTCAATGCTTCAGAAATTGACCTAAATCGTGATTTCCATAATGAAGCAAGCAAAGAGATAAAGTTCCTCAAGAATATGGCTGCATCAAAGAAATATGACTATGCTTTAAATCTTCATGAGCAGCGTACTATTTTTACAACTGACGGAATCCATCCGGCAACATTATCCTTTTTGGCACCTTCAGAAAATGTGGAGCGTACCATTACGGAAAACAGAAAAAAATGTATGGCCGTAATAGCTCATGTTTATACGCATTTGAAAGAATTAATACCGAATCAGATCGGGAGATATTCTGATGAGTTTTATCCGACATCTACAGGTGATAATTTCATTAAATCAGGAATGCCTACCATTCTTTTTGAAGGCGGACATTTTATTGATGATTATTCAAGAAAAGAAACAAGAAAATATTATACAGTTGCTTTGTATTATGCTTTAAAAGCAATAAGTGAGTTGAATTCGGATACCAAAGGCTGGGAAATTTATCCGGAAATTCCGGAAAATCAGGAAACACACTACGATATTATTTATCGAAATGTGAAATTAAATACAGAACACGAATGTATTTTGGATATTGCGGTTCAGTACAGAGAAATTTATGAAGAAGGAAAAGATGATATTTCTTTTATCCCTTTTGTAATGGAAGCAGGAGAAGTAAAGAGGAAAGGATGGCTTGAAATCGACTGTACCGGAAAAAGATATATTTCTGAATCAAAATATCCTAAACTCGATACGGAGGTAAATTTTAAAATAGAAAACTAAAAAAAGCGGGACAATTTGTTCCGCTTTTGTTTTTATCCTTAATGTCATTTCAATGAAGAAAGGAGAAGTAGGTTCTTCATTCGAAATGGAAAAAATTAATTTTTTAGTTTACAACCTTAATTCCGTTAGCTACGAATCTGATCTCTTCTTTTGGTTTTGTGATTGCATCGATTTCAGCCTGTGGTTTCTTAGCATCTTCTGCGTAGTGTTTCTGCTCGTCGATAGAGGTTACTTTTCTTTCTGCAGTTCCGTCCATTACAACTGTTTTACCTTTCAAAGCGGTTGGTACAAAGAATGCATAATCTTTCATTTTTACGAAAAACTGAGAATTATCTTCAGTTTGAATGGTTAGCCAGCATCCTTTTTTATCGCAAACGTCTGTAACTTTACCTTTTACAGCTACGTTTTCAACCTTTTTATTTTCTTTTTTAAGCTTTTTGCTTAATTTTTCTACAGTGATTGCCTTAGATTCTGTTTTAGCTTCAACTGCTGAACCGTAAGTATCTCCAACGATTGCGTTGCCTTCCGGTGGTCCCATTTTTTTCTTTGTTTCCTGTGCGAAAGCTAAAGTAGATACACTCACTGCTGCTAAAACTAATATTGCTTTAAATTTCATTATTGATATTTTTTCCAAAATTAATAATAAAAATTGAATTTAGAATGATTATAAACTTGATATAATGCATATGATTTTCAAAATAGTAAACAAATCTTAAAATCACCTGTATATTTTTTTATATTTGAATGCAATACTTTGATATGCAGAAAAAACTAAAACTTTGGGACGCGGTCATGCTTGTAATGGGCTCTATGATCGGAAGCGGAATCTTTATCGTAAGCGCAGATATGATGCGGAATCTCGGCTCCGGATACTGGCTGATTGTAGTCTGGATTATTACCGGAATAATGACTGTTGCAGCAGCAATAAGTTATGGTGAATTATCGTCGCTGTTTCCAAAAGCGGGTGGGCAATACACGTATATCACAGAAATTTTCGGGAAGAAAATGGGATTTTTGTACGGATGGGGCTTGTTTACCGTTATACAAACCGGAACAATTGCAGCGGTTGCGATGGCATTCGGTAAGTTTACGGCCTATTTAGTTCCGGATTTAAATAATGCAGCTCCAATTTTTCAGAGTGGGGAATTCCAGATTACCTGGATTCAGATTTTAGCAATCGCTGTGATTATTTTACTCACCTATATTAATACAAGAGGAGTCGAGAGCGGAAAAATTCTGCAGAATTTATTTACAGGTTCAAAAATTCTGGCATTGTTGGGCTTAATTGCTTTAGGCTTTATTTTGGTTGATTTTTCGCATTTGTCTGAAAATTTTAGCTTCGGAACTGATTCATTCAGTAATTTAATAAAAGATAAAAAAGGAAATTTTCTGCAATCCGGTTGGGAATCTATTTCTGGAATGACTTTAATGGGCGGAATTGCAGCAGCAATGGTAGGTTCCGTATTCAGTTCGGTTGCCTGGGAAAGTGTAACCTTCGTTTCTGGAGAAATCGAAAATCCTAAAAAAAACGTTGTAAAAGCAATGATTTTGGGAACTTCTGCAGTAATGTTGCTGTATATCGCCGTAAATTTCGTTTACATCAATGCTTTAGACAGAGATTCGATTGCATTTGCAGCGAATGATAGAGTAGCGGTTGCCGCTTCACAGAATATTTTCGGAAGCGCAGGAACGGTGATTATTGCTGTTTTGGTGATGATTTCTACTTTTGGCTGCAATAACGGATTAATTTTAGCCGGAGCAAGGGTTTTTCAGACCATGGCAAAAGACGGTTTGTTCTTTAAATCTGCTGTTAACAACAATAAAAATCAGGTTCCCGGAAATGCACTCTGGATGCAGGGAATTTGGGCGTCGATCCTTTGCCTGAGCGGACAATACGGAAATCTTTTGGATATGATTTCATTTGTCATCGTGTTGTTTTACATGATTACGGTTTTCGGAGTGATTTATTTAAGAATCAAACAGCCCGATCTTGAAAGACCCTACAAAACGTGGTTATATCCAATTACACCAATAGTTTATCTTTTGATCGGAACGGCATTTTGTGTATTATTATTGATTTACAAGCAACAATATACCTGGCCGGGATTCTTAATTGTTCTTCTCGGACTTCCGGTTTATTACCTGATCAACCGAAATAAGAAAGCAGATTCTTAATTTTTTCAGGAGCTTAATCTCGCTTTGACTACTCGCTTTTTCATTGGTTTTTGCGCGGCGGCAAAGCCGCCGCGCAAAAACCAATGAAAAGAGCTCAGACAGGCCGTTCAATCGAGGCTAAATTTCCCCGCCATTGTCATAAGAAAAGCGAAGAATCGATCTTGTAACTTGTAGAAAAATAAATAAAACTGATTTTAAAATAGTTGTTGGTTCAAGATAGACAGAACTTATTTTTTACACTAACCGTGTCAAAGTTCTAAACCTTGACACGGTTTTTAGCAACAGCATTCATTTATTTTGATGAGCAGAATCAACGGCATAAAAATTTAAACAAAGAATCTCAGATTTTTAGCAATAATTTTAAGATACCATAACCCATTATTTCTCAAAAATGATTAATTTGGTATTTCGTTTTAAATAACACCAAAGAGAAATAACGAAATATCACTTATGGACACACCAAATTACAGAATGCCTTTTGTACCCTCTACGCTTATGTCCGAAGGTGGAAGTATCGATACCTGCGACATGGGAGAAAGCATTGCTCACAACATCATGCTTTTAATTACCACAAAAAAAGGAGAAAACAGATATGACGACAATTACGGAAACGATGTCTGGAATCTAGAATTCGATAACGGCGTAACATCGGCAGTTTGGGAAAATGTTTTTATCAAAAGTCTGAAGAGGCAGATTTTACAGTACGAACCACGAATTGTACAGCCACAGATCGATGCTCACATTCAGTTTGTAGAGCACAACTACGATACCAAAGAACATACGGAAATCAAGAAAAAAGTAAGAATCGGGATCAACGCTAAAATGGAAGCTACAGGCGAACGTTTCAGTTTTTCTACCGAACTGTTTCTAAGTCCGATGTCGATCGACTAAATATTTATTTGTAAAAAGATTTTATGAATTTAGACCAGAATATTTATTCCAAAGAATCCGTAAAAGCGAGAATGCTTCAGAATGCTACAAAAGTTTGGGGACTGAAAAGTCCGCAGTCATTAGATCCTTTTGTAAAATTACTGATTGATGCATTCAGCACAGAAGTTTTTAAAGCGAATAATGAAATTCAGACCGTTAATGCAAGAATTTTAGAGAAGCTTGCCAAGTTATTAACGCCATCGATTTATACACATCCGGTTCCGGCTCATGCTTTGGCCTACACAATGCCTTATGAATCCTCCGAAATTTTGCTAGAACACACCGAGTTTTTCTTCAGAAAACATATGAATTCCACCATAAAATCGGAATCAGACAAACAGCTGAATATTCCTTTTACTCCGGTGGGAAGTGTGCGTACAAACAAAGCGCAGACCGCTATTATGTTTGTAGGAAATACCTGTTACAGTTTAGATGAAAGATTAAATAAAATTCCGATTTCAAGATTTCAGGGAAGAACGGAAGATTACCGTAAAGTAACGATCGGAATTGATGTTTCAAGATATACCAACGAAAAATTTCCTAAAACCATAAGTCTATACTGTTCAAATCCTGCATTTGAACATCTTGATTTTGTATATAAATTATTGCCTTACAGCACGGTTTCAAGCAATGGAAATCCGATGTTTATTAAAGAAGGTATTTCATATGTGAAAAATCCGCAGGCTGAAGGATATGAACAGATATTTCATGAGCAGTCGATAAAATCAAAAATAATTGATGACATCAAAAGCATTTATCACCATCGATTCATTGAGGTTAGCGGACTTTCAAGAGATTTATTCACAAAAAATCTTCCACAGGATCTAGATTTTCTGAACGGAAGAGAAGAGATTGAAAAATACCTGAACGGAAAAGAATATTTGTGGCTGACTTTCGAGTTTCCACCACAGTTTTCTGCAGAAATTTTAGATAATTTCACTTTTGTGCTTAATGCATTTCCGGTTTACAACAGAGGCTGGAAGAAAACAGAATACAGTTTAGACATTATGGGAAATAACATCCCTTTGATTACCGAAGATGCAGAACATTTTTTATATGTTGATGAAGTGCAGGATGGCGATGGAAGAAAATACAGAGAAATTCCATTTACTCCTTCTGATAATCTTAAAAAAGGTTTATACACGATTAGAAAAGGTGGAATGGAGCGCTTCAACAACAGAAATGCAGTTGATATGATTTCCAATGTTCTTGAGCTTACAAGAGACGAGATCGCAGCATTTTCGTTATTAAATCGAGATAATGTGAAAGGAATTCTGGGTGAAATGTCCGACAAGATGAAATCGATGGTGCAGAAAGTAAACAATGCAAAAAGAAACATCCGACAAGAACTGAATTATGTGATTATGGAACCTGTTGAAAAAACAGACCATACTTACGCCTCATTCTGGATAACTCACTGCACTTTTGCCAATCATATGCGTCCCGGAACAGAACTATCAAACCAATTGAAATCACAATCGATGATTTTGCTTACCGAAACCATTGGCGGAGCAGAAGAGCAGAAAGGTTCAGACAGTATTCAGGCTTACAAATATGCATTGACAACGAGAGATAAAATTATTTCTCTCGAAGATGTGAGAAATTATTGCAGAATGGTTCTTAAAGACGAGCTTAAGGATGTTCGTGTAAAACGTGGAACCATGATCAGTACCAAGCCAAAAGAAGGTTTTGTGCGAACTGTGGAAGTTGAAATTGTTCCTAATAATTATTCTTTTTACGGAAGAGCGTATTGGGAAAACATGGCAAATATTTTGAGGAATCAGATTGTCTCAAAGGCAATCGACGGAATTGAGTATCTCGTAAAAGTAAGCAACGAAGACACCGATTTTTTTGAAAATTAATTTAAACCAAATAATAGAGTATGAAAAAAGTAATGATGGTTGCACTCGCATTATCGCTCAGTGTGGCAACTGTAAGCTGTAAAAAAGGTCTCGATAAAATAGGAAATGCCGTAATGAAAGCTGGTGAAAATGAATCTCAGGCAATAATAGATTTTAATAATAATTTTCTGGATTCTTATAAAAATTCTTCAAGACATGTAGAATCAATTGTAAAATATGCGGAAGCGGCTGTAAAAAAAGCAAAAGGAGAAAATGTGATCTATATTCCGACCGTGATGAGCTCTATGGATTATGCCATCAGTAAAATCAAAGAGGTACCTTCTGGATTCGATAAAGATAAAGGAGCCGTGGAGACAGAATACAATATGTATAAAGCTAAAAGAGAAAGCATTCAGAAGAAATTTGACGAGTTGAAATCGTACATGACTTCCGAAGATTATAAAGATGATAAAGGTGCAAAAGCAGAAGCTTTAAAAAAAGATATCGATGCCGAAGCGCAGGCGTTTTTTACTGCAGGAGGAAATGTTTTAACCAAAATAAAACCCGCAACAGACGCTGCAGAAGAAGTGATTCTGAAAGATCATCCGATGAAAGAATTTATCGTTTCGTCTAAATCGTTGATGAATTCTATGGATTCTGTGATGGATGTTCTGGATAAACAATATGCAGAAGGCTTCAATGAAGCCGAAGCACAGAAAAAATATGACGAATTTGAGAAAATTGTTGCAGAAAATTCCAAGAAAGAATTTAATGTGAAAGATGCTCAGTATTCTTACAAAAAAAGCCAGTTTGAAAGTGTGAACAAAAATGCTTCAGACTTTTTGGATAAATTCAGAAAGCTGATCAGAGATTCAAAATCAACCAAGCGAATTCCCGACAGCAATATCAATGAAATGGATTCTGCTTATGAATCTGTATTAAGTTCTTACAATTCGTTTGTAAAATAATAATTGACGTGAATTAAAATTCAACATTAAAAATTCCGAAAAATTAAATTTTTCGGAATTTTTAATTTAAATAATAGGATTCATCAAAATTACCTCCCTGTTTTCCAGTAAAGGGATAATCTGCTTTACTACCAAGTTTTGGTAATGCTCTGAATTGCGGTGAAACTCTACAGCAGATTCATTTTCATATCCTTCAAATAAAATCAATGTATTTTCATCGGTTTTGCTTTGATGGATTTTGTAAAACAAATTTCCTTGTTCTTCAGCACTTTTCTGTGCAGCTTCTTTCATGATTTGCAATACTGCGTCCAATTTTCCTTCTTTTACCTGCCATTTGGCATAAACGTAAATTGCTTGTTCGTTCATTTTTTTAGTTTTAAAAGTAAATTATGAATTTTTAGATTCTATAAGTGTTACCATTTTTTCACCCACACCTTTTGCGGAAGCAGGATTTTGGCCGGTTACTAAGTTCCCATCAACAATACTGTTTGCTGACCAAGGTTCCGCAGCATGGAAAATTGCGCCTTGCTCGGTTAAAGCTGTTTGCAAATCAAAAGGGACATCGTTTTTTGCATAATTGTCTTCTTCTTCAGTGGTAAAAGAAGCAATGTTTTTACCATTCACCAGATAATTTCCGTCACTTAATTTCACATTCAGTAAAGAGACAGGACCATGACAAACTGCACCGACAATACGATTACTTTCATAAAATCCGGCAATGATTTTTTTAAGCTCAGTGTTTTCAGGCATATCGACCATCGGAGCCAAGCCTCCTGGAATAAAAACAGCGTCATAATCATCTGTATTTATACTGGAAAGTTTCGGAGCGCTATGCATTTTTTCCCAACCTTTTCCTGTTAAAAATTTCAAATTATCAGGATCATCGGATAAATTTAAGGCATCTAAAAAAGGTGATTCACCCGTTAAGCTTACAAAATCGATTTCATAATCTGCTTTCTCAAATTCAGCATAAGGATGCGCTACTTCAGGTAAGAATATTCCTGTTCTTCTGTTGTTAGGACCGATTGTGTTTGCATTAGAAACAATAATTAAAACTTTTGGTTTCATGACTTTGAATTTTTTAGTTAATAAATATTTTGCTTGAATTTTTTTGAAATTATTTTAATTTCTATAGCAAATGTAGTTCGGTTCAAAGCCTCAATCGAAGGAGAAAAGTCACAAAAAAAGTGTGATCGAAATCACACTTAAGATTTATTTATGGTTTGAATAAAGCCGGCTTAAAGTTTCCCGGCTGACTCCAAGGTATTCCGCAACATATTTTTTGGGAATCTGCGAAATCAAATCGGGATATAATTTTGAAAATTCCTCATAACGTTGTTGAGGTGTACTGGAGAGCAGAAGAATAATTCTCTGCTGTAAGGCAATATACCCATTGGTAAGCTTAGTTCTGAAAAAATATTCCATCTTATGAAATTCTGAAGCGAGTTTTTCTCTGCCTTCTAAAGTCAGACAGGCAACAGCTCCGTCTTGCAGACATTCTACAAACATTGTTGCATTTTTTTGCTTAAAAAATCCAATGTAATCGGTCATCCACCAATTCTTTTTTGCAAACTGCAGAATATGCTCTTTTCCGTTTTCGTCAATATAAAAGACTTTATAAATTCCTTCAAGAGTAAGAAATTCAAATTTTACTTCATCACCTTCATGCACCAAAAACTGATTTTTGCGGACATTCTTTATTGTAAAAAATGTTTTTATATAATTAAATTCTTCTTCTGTTAAAGAAATAATTTCCTCAATATGCTCTCGTAATCTGTTCATGGTTCTATTTAAATCAATGTAAATTTAAGTAAAAGAAGGATAATTTTTTAAACAAATTTCAATAGGAGAAAATATTATAAAAATTGAATATTTTGTTTAATTAAAACTAAAAATTACTAACATATTTTAACACAGAAAATTCCTAAAATTTCCGTAATTTTGCACATCGTGATTTTCAGGTAAAGTCACTCCAAATTATGAGTAAATCAACAGAATATATAGAAGTTTACGGTGCCCGTGAACACAATTTAAAAAACATCAATGTAAAAATCCCGCGCAACGAATTGGTCGTAATTACCGGTCTTTCGGGAAGCGGAAAATCGTCATTGGCTTTTGATACGATTTTTGCGGAAGGCCAGCGTCGTTATATCGAAACATTTTCTGCTTATGCAAGACAGTTTTTGGGAGGTTTGGAACGTCCCGATGTCGATAAAATTGAAGGTTTGTCTCCCGTAATTGCCATCGAGCAGAAAACAACCAACAAAAACCCACGTTCAACCGTCGGAACTGTTACAGAATTGTACGATTATCTTCGTCTTTTGTACGCAAGAGTTTCGGATGCGTATTCACAAACAACGGGAAAGAAACTGGTAAGTTATACTGAAGATCAAATTCTCGAAACGATTAAAGAAAATTACAAGGGCGAAAAAATTATGTTGATGGCACCTGTTGTACGTTCCAGAAAAGGGCATTATCATGAACTTTTCGTGCAAATGGCAAAAAAAGGTTACGGACAGGCAAGAATTGACGGAGAATTGCAGGATATTGAATATGACTTAAAACTCGACCGTTATAAAACCCACGACATCGACATCGTAATCGACCGTTGGATTATCGGTGAAAGTGCTTCCGAAGCGAGAATGGAAAAATCGTTGCGAACAGCAATGGAAATGGGAGAAGGTTTAATCGGAATTCAAAAGCTGGGAAGTACCGAGATTGAATATTTTTCTAAAAATTTAATGGATGCCGAAACCGGTCATTCATTGGCGTTACCGGAACCTAACACGTTTTCGTTCAACTCTCCGAAAGGAAGTTGCCCGAGTTGTAAAGGTTTAGGAACTATCAAGAAAATTAATACTGATTATTTTGTTGAAAATCCTAAATTATCGATCAATCAGGGAGGTTTGTTGCCTTTAGAAGATATTAAATCTAATAAATGGATTCAGACTCAGATTAAAAACATTCTTGAGATTTTTGGACTCGGCTTTGCAACGGCAATAAAAGATATTCCGGAAGAAGCGTTGGATTATATTTACAACGGCTGTCACAAAGAATTCAATAAAGATTTAAAATATGCAGGAATTTCTAAGAAAATCAAAATAAGTTTTGATGGGTTGATTCCTTTTATGGAGGAAATTATTGAGGAAAGAGAATCTTACGAAGCGATTTTGCTGGAAAGACATTTCACGACCGAAGAAACCTGTCCTGAATGTAAAGGAACACGTCTTCAGCCGGGAAGTTTAAGCTTTAAAATTGACGGAAAAAATATTGCTGAGGTTAACGGATTAAGCTTATCAGACTTAAAAGAATGGTTAGCTAATGTAAAAGATAAATTTTCTGAAAAAAATGCAATCATTGCTCATGAAATTTTAAAGGAAATCGAAACCAGACTTCAGTTTTTATTAGATGTCGGTTTGGATTATCTAAGTTTGAGCAGAAGTTCGAAAACGCTTTCTGGAGGGGAGTCTCAAAGAATTCGATTGGCGACGCAAATCGGTTCTCAGTTGGTGAATGTTCTCTATATTTTGGATGAACCAAGTATCGGATTGCATCAAAGAGACAACGAAAGATTGATTAATTCATTAAAAAATCTTCGTGACATCGGAAACTCTGTTTTGGTTGTTGAACACGATAAAGACATGATTTTGGAAGCCGATGAGGTTTTGGATATTGGTCCTAGAGCCGGAAAATTCGGTGGTGAAATTCTTTGGCAGGGAAAACCTAAAGATTTGTTGAAAGCGGATACTATTACGGCTCAGTACATTAATGGAAAACGAAAAATTACCATTCCTGAAAAAAGAAGAGAAGGGAACGGTAAAAATATAGTATTAAAAGGTGCTACAGGAAATAACCTTAAAAATGTTACACTTGATATTCCTTTAGGAAAACTGGTTGTGGTTTCTGGGATTTCAGGAAGTGGAAAATCTTCTCTGATTAACGGAACTTTGTATCCTATTTTGAACAAACACTTTTACAGAGCCGTTCAGGAACCCTTACCTTATAAAAAAATTGAAGGTCTTGAACACATTGATAAAATTGTAGATGTAGACCAGACTCCGATTGGAAGAACGCCACGTTCAAATCCTGCAACGTATACAGGAATGTTTACAGACATTAGAAATCTTTTTGCAGAACTGCCTGAATCTAAAATCCGTGGTTACAAACCCGGAAGATTTTCTTTCAACGTGAAAGGCGGAAGATGCGAAACTTGTCAGGGAGGCGGTTTGAAGGTCATTGAAATGAATTTCTTGCCAGATGTTTATGTTCATTGCGAGACTTGTAACGGAAAACGTTTCAACAGAGAAACATTGGAAGTTCGTTACAAAGGAAAATCAATTTCGGATATATTGGATATGACGATTGATGAAGCGGTAGAATTTTTCCAGCCGATTCCTAAAATTTTTGCCAAAGTAAAGACTCTGCAGGATGTTGGTTTGGGATATATTACGTTAGGACAGCAATCGACAACACTTTCTGGAGGAGAAGCTCAGCGTATCAAGTTAGCAACGGAATTAGCAAAAAGACAAACCGGAAATACATTATACATTCTTGATGAACCAACAACCGGACTTCATTTTGAAGACGTGAAAATCCTGATGGATGCGATTAATCAGTTGGTGGAATTAGGCAATTCTTTCATCATCATTGAACATAATATGGATGTCATTAAATTAGCCGATCATATTATTGATGTTGGTCCGGAAGGTGGGAAACACGGCGGACAAATCGTTGCACAGGGAACACCCGAAGAAATTGTGAAGTCGAAGAAGAGTTTGACAGGAAAATTCTTGAAGAGAGAATTGTAATTGGTCTCAGTTTTGTGGTATCTACCAAAAAATCTTATGAAATCGATTAAAATTTATTTGGCGCTTTTAGCTTTTTCTCTCAGTTTTGTTTCTTGTGAAGTAAGAACAGCAACAAGCGTAAGAACAGGTAGCTCTAAACCTATACCTCCAGGTCAGGCTAAGAAAATTTACGGAACAAAATCGGCAAAACCATTTGCTCCGGGACAAAATAAATAATTATTTATCAATACTAAGTATAAAAAGAATTTGCACAAGCAGATTCTTTTTTTTGAATGATATTCCTTTATACTTTGTCAAAGTTGAAAATCTTTGACAAAGTTTTAAAATAATAAGGCTAAAATTTATCGATTTTAGCCTTTTCTGTGTTCAAATTTTAGTTCCAATATTAAATTTTCAATTATTTTTAAAATTTATAATATTGAAAATCAGATAATTATATTTCAATATTAACTCAATGTTAACTCAATGTAAAATTATTGTAAATTATTTTATATATCTTTGATAAAGAAATAGTAAACAAGTTTAATATAATCTTTAAAATCAAAGACTTATGAAAAATAAAATCCAAATATTCGTTACAGCACTTTTCATTTTTGGCTTAACAGCTGTTGTTAACAATGCAAAAGCTCAGACTACATCCAGTAATACCATTCAGGAAATACAGTTAAATAAGAATGATGCTTTTAATGAGATCAGAAATCTTTTAATGGCTAATTTTGATTTTACTAATTCAGATTATAAACAAGGAGTTGTAAACTCTGAAGTAAAATTTGATATTGCTGAAAATGGTAAAATTGTAAATGTACGTTCGAAAGGAGACTGCAAAAACGTTAGCAAAGAAATTGTAAACGTTTTGTCTCATCTTCAGTACAAAATAGATCCGGCTAAACTTAATGAAAATATGTTGGCTTCATCATATGTAATGCCGGTAAAAGTAGATATAAACAATAGATAATTACAAGAAACAAACTATATAATTTTACTCCACAAAGCTGCTTGAAAAAGCAGTTTTTTTATTTGTGGTAATTGTATACATTTGATTTAAATATTCTTCAACTGTGAATCCTATTTTAGATGTTGTGCTTCGATCTGTCTGCGTTTATCTTTTTATGATGATCGCCATCCGTTTGTTTGGGAAAAACCAGCTTTCTCAGCTTAATGCAGGAGATGTAGTCTTCCTGCTTCTCATTTCTAATGCAGTACAGAATGCAATGGTCGGAGAAAATACTTCTCTGGAAGGCGGAATTATCGCGGCTTTGGTTCTTTTCATCGCTAATTTTATTGTTAAAAGACTGATGTTTTCTAATCGACGCTTTGCAAGTTTTATGGAAGCAGATCCTGAGATTTTGGTAAAAGATGGGGTTGCAGATCAGGTGGCACTAAGAAAAGTGAAAATTAGTTTTGATGAACTGAACGAGGCAATCCGGGAGCATGGCGTTGAAACAATGGAAAACGTAAAGCTTGCTATTCTTGAAGTAGATGGAAATATCAGTGTGATTTCTGAGGATAAAAAAGATTCGCAAACTCATTACTCTAGAATCAAAAGAAAAAATAAAAGAAAATACCATTAGAAATGAACTACGAGCTACGAGAAATGCTTCCTCATGATGATACAAGAGTTTTGGAAATTCTCAAACAAGGAATCAAAAGCGGAACGGCAACCCTTGAAACAGAATTACCAAGTGCAGAAGCTTGGAATACCACTTATTATAATGATTGCAGATGGGTTTTGGAAAATGAAACAAATGAAGTGATCGGTTGGTGCGCTTTAAAAATGATTAGTAAAAAAGAATTCTTTAAAGGCGTTGCTGAGGTAAGTATTTTTTTGGATAATAATTATATCGGGAAAGGCTTAGGTACAATTCTTTTGAAAAAATTGATTGTCGACAGTGAAAACCACGGATTTTGGACTTTGGAATCTCATCTTTTTTCTGAAAATGAAATGGCTATAAAATTTCATCAGAAAAATGGGTTCAAAATTATTGGAAAAAGAGAAAAAATAGCTCAACTTCATGGTGAATGGAAAGATCTTATTTTTATGGAGAGAAGAAGTGAAAATGTATTTTAGAATTACAGAATGAATGGCATTTCGATTGTATGTTTTAATTCATAAACCTAAAAACAGCATTATGAAACTTATTAAAAATACAATTGCAGCTTTCATTTTAATCGGAATGTTTTCGTCATGTCTTCCGCATCCGAGTCGTCGACCAATGCCTCCGGGACATGATAAAAAGGTTGAAAAATTGAAAGAAGCTCATCCGCGAAACCGATAACATCAATTCAATTATTTGAAAGTAATTTATTGAGATTACTCTTTAAAAACATAAAATTATCATAAAAATTATTAAAAAATCAATGATATAAGATTATTGGCATTAGTCTTGTTAAATTTTTTCTATAATTTGAAATTGGTTATTATGAAAGTATTATTTAAAGCACTCGGATTATTCTTATTTGTTTTTTCATTCGCATTTTATCAGGCATCACCAATACAAAAACGTCATCATGGTCCACATAAAAGTCATTACCATGGACACCGCGGGCCTCATAAGATGAAGTATAAAAAAGTAGTTTACTATAAAGCTCCGAAACATTATTACAAGAAGCATTATTATAAACCACAGAGAACATACAAATATTATTCTTACAAAAGATACAAGCAACCCCGTGTTTACCACAGCAGACCGGTAATTGTAGTAAATTTATAGATAACGACTGTCTCAATTTTGAGGCAGTTTTTTTATTATAATTAAAATTTAATTCGAAAATATATAGCAGATTTTATTTCTCTTTTGGCATCATCATTGTAATTGGTAGATTTTGAAATTTAAAAGGAAGATTTATGAAAGGGTTATTGAAAATTATGGGAGTAGTGATGGTTATGGGCACTTTATTTGTATCGTGTGTAGTTCACGAGCATCACGGAAGAAGGTTACCTCCGGGACATGCCAAAAAAGTTTACGGCGGAAGTGCAAAACATTATGCTCCGGGTCAGGTTAAAAAAAGAGTATATTATTACGATAAACCAGGTCACGGTCATAAAAAACATAAAGGTCACCATCGTGGCAGACATTAAAAATAAAAGCTCCAATCGGAGCTTTTATTTTTTTATAATGTTGATTTTTTCGGATTAAGAGATGTGTTGAAAATCATTACATCCTGACCGAAGTGCTTTTCAATTCTTTCGGAAATATTCAGTAATTCACTGTCAATAAAATCTTTTCTCTTTTCTTCATCATCAAATACCAAAAGAAGATTATAGTTTTTTCCTTCTTCGATAAAGTCACTGTGAATTTCAGACAAGATGTATTTATCAACATCCATCAGGTTTTCAGTCATTAAGATTAAAGTTTCATCTACATATTTTTCCCATTCTTCCAGACTGTTTTTCACACAATGGAAGGTAATGCTTAATACACTCATATTTTAATATTTTTTAAGATATTTTGATTGAATTCTCAGGCAAAAATCGGCAAAAATTTTGTAAATTAGCCCGTTATTAAATAATCAAAATAAATAGTTTTCAGGCATTTTTTTAAAAGTCTGATTATCATTACAATAAAACTTATATATGCAAAAAGAAGGAGAAAGATTAATTCCTATCAACATTGTTGATGAAATGAAATCATCTTACATTGATTATTCGATGTCGGTTATTGTTTCAAGAGCATTACCGGACGTGAGAGATGGTCTGAAACCGGTACACCGAAGAGTGCTTTACGGTATGTATGGTTTAGGCGTTTTCTCAAACAGAAAATATTTAAAGTCAGCGAGAATTGTAGGGGATGTTTTAGGTAAATATCACCCGCATGGAGATTCTTCAGTTTATGATGCAATGGTAAGAATGGCGCAGCCTTGGAGTTTAAGATATCCGCAGGTTGACGGGCAGGGTAACTTCGGTTCGATGGATGGTGATCCGCCTGCAGCTATGCGTTACACTGAAGCGAGACTCAAAAAAGTTTCAGACGAAATTTTATCGGATCTTGATAAAGATACTGTTGATTTCCAGAATAACTTTGACGACAGTTTGACAGAACCGACTGTAATGCCTACAAAAATTCCAAATCTTTTGGTGAACGGTACTTCGGGTATCGCGGTAGGTATGGCAACCAATATGGCTCCTCATAATCTTTCTGAAGCTATTGATGCAATTACTGCATATATAGATAATAGAGAAATTACCATCGATGAGCTGATGCAGCACATCATTGCTCCGGATTTTCCTACAGGAGGAATTATATACGGCTATGATGGGGTAAGAGATGCTTTCCACACAGGTAGAGGAAGAGTAGTTCTCAGAGCTAAAGTTGGTTTTGAAGAAGTACACAACAGAAATGCAATTATTGTAACTGAAATTCCTTACCAAGTCAACAAAGCTGAGATGATTGCGAGAACAGCTGAGTTGGTAAAAGATGAAAAAATTCTTGGTATCTACGAAATCAGAGATGAGTCGGACAGAAACGGAATGCGTATCGTTTATGAATTGAAAAATGATGCGATCCCGAACGTTGTTCTGAATATGTTGTATAAATATACCTCACTTCAAACGTCTTTCAGCGTAAACAATATCGCTTTGGTGCACGGAAGACCGGAACAGTTGAATTTAAAAGATATTATTCATCATTTTGTTGAGCACAGACATGAAATTATTGTAAGAAGAACTCAGTACGAGCTTAAAAAAGCTAAAGAAAGAGCTCACATCTTGGAAGGTTTCATGAAAGTGATCGGAACGCAGGATGCTTTGGATAAGGCGATTTCGATTATTCGTCACTCTTCAAATCCACAAGCTGCAAAAGAAGGTTTGATTTCTGAATTTGAGCTTTCTGATATTCAAGCACAGGCAATTCTAGACCTTCGTTTAGCTCGTCTCACAGGAATGGAGCTTGATAAGATCCGTGATGAGTACGATGCAATCATGAAAGAAATTGCTGATTTGGAAGATATTTTAGCGAATGAACCAAGAAGATTCCAGATTATTAAGGATGAATTGCTTGAAATTAAAGAAAAATACGGCGACGAAAGAAGAACTGAAATCGATTATTCAGGTGGAGAAATGTCTATCGAAGATATTATTCCGAATGAATCTGTAGTTCTTACGATTTCTCACGCAGGATATGTGAAGAGAACGTTGCTTTCAGAATATAAAATTCAAAGTAGAGGTGGTGTAGGAAATAAAGCGGCTACAACAAGAGATTCAGATTTCTTGGAGTATATCGTTTCTGCAACAAACCACCAATATATGTTATTCTTTACCGAAAAAGGAAAATGTTATTGGTTAAGAGTATTCGAAATTCCTGAAGGTTCAAAAACGGCAAAAGGAAGAGCGGTACAAAACCTTATCAATATTGAACCAGACGATAAAATCAAAGCCTATATCAGAACTAACGATTTGAAAGATGTAGATTACATCAACCAAATGAGCGTTGTAATGATTACGAAAAACGGTACAATTAAGAAAACATCTTTAGAAGCGTATTCAAGACCGAGAGTAAATGGTATTAATGCTATCGAAATCAGAGAAAACGATCAGTTGCTAAGTGCATATCTTACAAATGGTGAATCTCAGATTATGATAGCCACTAAAAATGGTAAATGTATCCGTTTCCCTGAAGAAAAAGTAAGAGAAGTAGGTAGGGGATCAATTGGTGTGCGTGGAATAACAATGGAAGATAATGATGAGGTTATTGGTATGATTGTTGTGAATGATGTTGAGCGCGAAACGGTTCTTGTGGTATCTGAAAAAGGGTATGGTAAAAGAACTGCAGTAGAAGATTACAGAATTACCAACAGAGGTGGAAAAGGAGTTATCACTCTTAATATTACTGAAAAAACGGGTAATCTGATCGCCATTCAGAATGTAACTGATGAAGACGGATTGATGATTATCAATAAATCGGGTGTTGCTATCAGAATGAATATGGACGAAATGCGTGTAATGGGTAGAAATACTCAGGGTGTAAGAATGATCAATCTTAAAAAGAATGACGAAATTGCAGCCATCGCAAAAGTTGAAATGGATAAAGATGTAGAAGAGGAGTTTGAAGGAGAAGTATCTGAAGAAATCTCAACTGAGGAAAATGCTTCACCACAAACAGAAAATAATTCAGAAAATGGAAATCCGGTTGATGAAACTGAGAATTCTGATTCTGAGGAATAATTTAAAATTAATTAAAATTCTTATTATGAAAAAGCTAATTTTAGGTTTAGCAATCGTTGCTTCGACTTTTGTTTTTGCACAAAAACAAGATCCGAAAGATTTAAATGCTCAAGTTGAAGCTACTAATAAGGCAGCAATGGATGCATATAATGCTAAAAACTATGCGGTTGCAGCACCGAAGTTTTTGGAACTGTATAACTTGTTGAAAACGAATGGTCAGGATGATAAAACATATATGTATTATTCAGGGCTTAGTTATGCATTGGCAAATAATCTTGATGAATCAATAAAAATCTACACAGATCTAGTTAATTCAGGCTATACAGGTGTTCAAACACAGTATACAGCTAAAGATAAAACAGGAAAAGTAGAAGCATTTAATAAAGATGTTTGGGAAACATTAAAAAAGACAGGTTCAAAAGATTATACCGACTTCAAAACTGAACAGACTAAAAGTGTAGAACCGGATTTGTATGAAACTTTATCAACTTTGCTTTTAAATGCTAAAAAGAATGATGAAGCTTTGGCAATTATTGAAAAAGGACTGGCAAAATATCCTAATAATGCTAAACTTAAAGAATATCAGGGTACAGCTTTGTATGCATCTGGTAAAACAGATCAGTTCATGACAAACCTGAAAGATCAGTTGGCAAAAAATCCGACTGATGCGGTTAACTGGTATAATTTAGGAGTTTTACAGTCTAAAAATCCGGCAACATTGAATGATGCGATTGCATCTTTTACAAAAGCTTTAGAAATAAACCCTAAAATGTCTAATGCACATCAGAATCTTGTTTATGCTGTGATCGGTGATGATGCTAAAGCAGTGGAAGAGATCAATGGTATCAGAAAATCAAATCCTGATAAAGCTACTGAGCTTATTGAAGCAAGAAAAGAAAGATTCAACAAAGCGCTTCCATATGCTGAAAAATGGTATCAGGCTGAACCCAATAATATTGACGCAGTAACTGTATTAAAAGATGTTTACGGAATGCTTAGAAACCAGGCTAAAGTTGCAGAACTGAAAGCTAAAGAAGCAGCACTTCAGGCAGCCGCTCCGGCAAAATAATATTTAAATTATTTGAAATATATAATAATCCGCCTCTTTTTACAGAGGCGGATTTTTTATTTCTTAATCATTACTTTTTTCAGCAAAACAGAAAATATTTCCCAACTTGATACTCGAGTATCCGTTGCTCTTAATTTTGGATGAATTTATCATCGCTTTTGCCAAAACATCCGTTGGTAAAGGTTTTTGGCTTTCAAAGAGGCCAAGTTTATTGGCAAATTTTATAATTCGACTGCCCAAAACTTCCCCGGTTCTTTCAGAATCTTTTCTTTCAAGCATTCCGGGTTTGAAAATAGTAATTTTGTTGAAATGTAATTTCTTTACAGCTTCCTCAAGCTCACCCTTCATTTTTGAGTAAAAAATTTTAGATTTTGGGTTTGCACCGTATGCAGAAACCAATACATAATCGTCCACACTATTTTCTTTGGCGGCTTTTGCAAATTCGTACTGATAATCAAAATCTACCTTTCTCTGGGCTTCTTTACTTCCGGCAGCTTTTAAAGTTGTTCCAAGACACGAAAATGCAACATCACCTTTTACAAGATCTTTCCATTCGTCAGGTTTTTCAAAATTCACCACATGGGTTTTCAGCTTTTCATTTTGAATTGATAAGGGTTTTCTGACAAAAATATTCACTTCTTCAAAATCTTTATCATTGACCAACTGATTCACTAAATCTTTTCCTGTAGCGCCTGTAGCACCGATGACGAGAGCTTTCATAATAATGTGGTTTGTATGGTGGTATTTTCTTTCTTAAATTTACTAAATTTGAGATAATTATAAAAGATAAAAGATAAAAGATAAAAGATAAAAGATAAAAGATAAAAGATATTTTTAACTAAATTACTTATCAATTATTACTCATTATCAATTACTCATACTAAATGGATGCCAACGAAGTTTTAGATTATTGTCTTGCAAAAAAAGGAGTTACCGAAAGTTTTCCTTTTGATAACGAAACGCTTGTAATGAAAGTAGGAACGAAAATGTTTTTGCTAATGTCATTGGAAAGACAACCTTTAAACATTAATGTAAAGACCGATCCGGAATGGAGTCTGGAACTTCGAGAACAGTATCCACAAATCACGGGAGCATTTCACATGAATAAAACACACTGGAATTCTGTTTCAGTAGACGGTTTGAAAAGAGATTTAATTTTAAAAATGATTGATCAGTCGTACGATCTGGTATTTAAATCGTTAACTAAAAAAGTGAAGGAAGAAATAGTGAATAGTTAAAACTCAAAAGCTTCCGTCAGTCTTTTATCCTCATCCAACCTCTCAACAAGTTTTTCAAGACCTTCAAATTTAATTTCCTCGTGCAGGAAATCACGGAATTTTATGGTAATTTTTTCATCATAAATATCGCCTTCGAAATCAAGAATGTAGACTTCAACGGTTAGTTTTTCCCCATTTACAGTTGGGTTTGTACCAACGCTCAACATTCCTTTGTATTGCTGGTCTTTTACAAAAACTTCAACGATGTATGCGCCTTTTTTCGGTAAGAGTTTGATATTTTCAGTTTCGATATTCGCTGTAGGATAACCAATCGTTCTACCCAATTTTTTCCCATGAACAACAATTCCCGAAACAGAGTAGGAGTAACCCAACATTTCATTAGCCTCTAAAATATTACCATTCAACAAAGCATTTCTTACTTTAGTGGAGCTGATGTTATTTTCGTGAATGTTAATCGCTTCCATTTGCTCGACCTCAAAATTTAATTCTTTTGAAAGTTTTTGAAGCAATTCAAAATTTCCACTTTTATTTTTACCAAATGAGTGATCGTAGCCAATGATTAAATATTTTACATTTAATTTATCAACTAAGATCTGACGTACAAATTCTTCACCTGTAAGATTCCGAAATTCTTCGTCAAATTCTTTCAGAAATAAATTTTGAATATTATACTGAGCCATCAGTTCAGTTTTTTCATCCAATGTATTGAGAAGCTTTAAATCTTCCTCAGGATTAAAAACAAATCTCGGATGTGGCCAAAATGTAAGAATTGCAGTCTCTAAATTGTTTTCAGAACTTACCTTTGCCAATTCGTCTATTATACTTTTATGACCGAGATGCACTCCGTCAAACATTCCTAAAGATAAAGCTAAAGGTTTATGAGCTTGATAATCGCTAAAATTTCTGAAAACTTTCAAGACAAAAAATTTTGACTGCAAATATAAACATAATGTAACAATGTATCAACGGAATAGTGTAACAATGTTTTTTTGAAGAAATTCACTCTCAAATCGATGGATTGTAGCCTTGGTAAATTTGTAAAAAAGCATGATAAAAATCTTTTTTTTAGCAATTGCAGGTTTATGAAGAATCATTATATTTGCACCAAGAAAAAATTTAGCAATGGCAAACCAAATTAAAGGAAAAATTTCTCAAATTATTGGTCCTGTAATCGACGTAGTTTTTACAAATGTAGAGGCTATTCCAAGTATTTATGATGCGTTGGAGATTACAAAAGAAAACGGTGAAAAAGTAGTATTAGAAGTAGAACAGCATATTGGTGAAGATACAGTAAGATGTATCGCGATGGATGCAACTGATGGTCTTAAAAGAGGTCAGGATGTGATCGGATACGGTAATCCTATTACAATGCCAATTGGTGACGCTGTAAACGGAAGACTTTTCAACGTTGTAGGTGACGCTATTGATGGGCTTCAGAATATTTCTAAGGAAGGTGGTCTCCCTATTCACAGACCAGCTCCGAAATTTGATCAGCTTTCAACTTCTGCAGAAGTTTTATTTACAGGTATTAAAGTAATCGACTTAGTTGAGCCTTATGCAAAAGGAGGTAAAATTGGTTTGTTCGGAGGTGCAGGTGTAGGTAAAACAGTATTGATCCAGGAGTTGATTAATAATATTGCAAAAGGACATGGTGGTCTTTCTGTTTTTGCCGGAGTAGGTGAAAGAACGAGAGAAGGAAATGACCTTTTGAGAGAGATGTTAGAGTCAGGTATTATTAAATACGGTGATGATTTCATGCACTCTATGGAAAACGGAGGTTGGGATCTTTCTAAAGTAGATTTGGAAGTGATGAAAGATTCAAAAGCTGCATTCGTTTTCGGACAGATGAACGAGCCACCTGGAGCAAGAGCAAGAGTAGCACTTTCTGGTCTTACTTTAGCTGAATACTACAGAGACGGTGGTGAGACAGGACAAGGTAGAGACGTATTGTTCTTCGTAGATAATATCTTCCGTTTTACACAGGCTGGTTCTGAAGTATCTGCACTTCTTGGTCGTATGCCTTCTGCGGTAGGTTATCAACCAACATTGGCATCTGAAATGGGTGCGATGCAGGAAAGAATTACTTCAACTAAAAATGGTTCAATTACTTCAGTACAGGCGGTTTACGTACCTGCGGATGACTTAACTGATCCGGCTCCTGCAACTACGTTTGCTCACTTAGATGCTACAACGGTATTAGATAGAAAAATTGCTTCATTAGGTATTTATCCGGCAGTAGATCCATTGGCTTCTACGTCAAGAATCTTGGCTCCGGAAATTATCGGTGAAGAGCATTATAACTGTGCTCAGAGAGTAAAAGAAATTCTTCAGAGATACAAAGCGTTGCAGGATATTATCGCAATCTTAGGTATGGAAGAACTTTCTGAAGAAGATAAATCAGTAGTTTACAGAGCTAGAAAAGTTCAGAGATTCTTGTCTCAGCCTTTCCACGTAGCTGAACAGTTTACAGGTATTCCCGGATCTTTAGTAGATATTAAAGATACCATCAAAGGATTTACAATGATCATGGATGGTGAATTGGATCACTTACCAGAAGCTGCTTTCAACTTGAAAGGAACAATCGAGGAAGCGATCGAAGCCGGACAAAAAATGTTAGCTGATAACGCTTAAAAATAATTAAAAATTTGAGATGTGAAATTTGAGATTCGATAAGCAATTTCAAATTTCAAGCATCAAATTTCAAATTTGTTTCTATGAATATAAAAATTTTAACACCAGAATACGTAGTTTTTGAAGGAGAAGTAGACTCAGTGTTATTGCCTGGAAAAAATGGTGAATTTCACATCATGAAAAACCACGCAGGAATTGTTTCTTCTTTATCAGCAGGTAAAGTAAAGCTTTTTGCTAAATCTGTGGATGAGACTTTTGCTAAAAACTTTACACAGGAAAACGAAAAGGAAGGTTCTGTATATGCTTATCCGATCAAGAGCGGTGTTGTGGAATTTAATCATGATAAAGGAATTATCCTTTGTGAATAGTTACTAAATAGCTAAATATATTTTCAAGAAAGGTGTAACTTTGTTACACTTTTTTTATGCTTTGTAAAAATCTGATTTTATGAAAAGAAATTTAATCATGTTCTTTACAGTTTTGAGCTTTTTTCTAAACGCTCAGTTAATTAAAACGAAGAGGGGCATTGTTAGTTTAGACGGAATTCATGTTGCAAAAATCTCTAGCAAATCCGGGCAATATACTTTTATGGATCTGAAGGAAACTCCGATTTTTACAATGGAATTCGTTGATAAAAGTGTAGTAGATTCTGTACGAGATAGTTATGTAAAGCTAAATCGTGTTTACAACCGGGATAAAATTTTAGATATGGATTATATTTCGCCATCTGCATTTTCTGGGGATGAAAAATCGGCGGTCTATACCTGTATCAAAGGTCTGAAGATTATTGATGAAAGAGGAATTAATATTAAAAATTTGGATGAGCTTTTCAAAAATATGCCGAAACGTAAGCTCGATACCAAAACCAAAGAAGCCTATACAACCCGAACAAAAATTGACAAGCTGAATATTACCGTTAATAACGTAGGTGAAATTTTGAGTAACGGTGTTCCTGTCGGATATTTCACAAATTTACCTGTAAGTTTCGGTGCAGACGATACAATTTCAGACAAATCTTTTATAGACATCGAAATCTATGATGCTAAAAGTAAACTGGTTGGGCGATACAGCACAACAACCAAAAGAATTACAACAGCTGGAGGAAAAGTTTTTACTTTATACAGAGAAATGTCTGGCCGTGCTTCAATTCTAAAATTTCCGACTTACAAAGCACTTGCAGAAAGAATGGCAATTTTAGATCCGAATTTTATTAAAATCAGAGAAAAAGTAGAAGTCGGAGAAGTTGTAAAAGATGGTGTCGAAAAAGATAAAAAATAATTGTATAATTTGATTTCCATAGGAACGGGCTTTAGCCCGTTTGTAATTAAAAATTTTCAACGGCTTTAGCCAAAATCTAAAAAATATAAAATCCTGAAATTGTTATCAGGATTTTTATTATGTATATATTTTTTTAATTTTAACCTAAATCTAAATCTAAATCTAAACCTAAATTCTACAAACTCAAAATAATTCCATTCTCCTTTAATTGTTGCATTGGTTTTGAAAACCAGAATAATTCAAAATCATCAAAATATTCTTCAAAGCTATTCTTAAGTTGCTGAAGTGTAATACGTTTTGGATTCTCAAAAGTATTTTCAGAGATGATTTTTATCAACCAATCTGCTTTTTCCTGCTCTAATTCAATTTTAACAATATTCGTTTTTAAATGGAACGTAATTCTCGTGTACGCCCAAGAGTTAAGTTTTTTTGTTTTTATGTAATTCTCAGCGATTACGTTTTTAGCTAAAAAAACAATTTTAGAATTTGCTTTAAAACTAAATTGATCTTCATTCAGGAGACTGTCGTGAATATAATCCGGGTGAATTGTAGTTTTTGGAATTTTAAAATCAAACCAATCTTGTAGTGGAATTTCAAAATTAATTCCATGCATATAATTGAAAAGCGATTTTTTTAAACCAAAACTAAATTTTCCGTGATCGATTCCGGTTTTATCTCTGAAGTCAATATCATTGTTGGCAAACTTTATTTCCTGTTTTAGCGGGATTACTCCGAACTCTTCAGGATTTTGTCCAACCGGAGAATGTGCGGTCATTGCAAACTGGTGCCAAAAACCACTTTGCAAAATTCCCATTTCGAAAAGCTGACGAACCATTTCCAAAGAATCCACCGTTTCCTGAACAGTCTGAGTCGGGTAGCCGTACATGAGATATGCATGAACCATAATTCCGGCTTCCGTAAAATTTCTGGTCACTTTTGCAACCTGATCTACCGAAACGCCTTTGTCAATTAATTTTAACAACCGATCACTCGCAACTTCCAATCCACCAGAAACCGCAACACAGCCGGAAAGTTTTAGTAAAAAACATAAATCCTGAGTGAAGCTTTTTTCAAAACGAATATTCGTCCACCAGGTTACGACCAGATTTCTTCGTAAAATTTCTAAAGCAACTTCACGCATTAAAGCGGGTGGTGCAGCTTCATCTACAAAATGAAATCCGGTTTCGCCGGTTGTTTCTATTAATTCTCCCATTCTGTCAACCAAAATCTTGGCAGAAATGGGTTCGTAAATTTTGATATAATCTAAAGAAATATCGCAGAAAGTACATTTTCCCCAATAGCAACCATGCGCCATGGTAAGTTTATTCCATCTTCCGTCGCTCCATAAACTGTGCATCGGATTGGCAATTTCTATAACGGAAATGTATTTATCTAATTGTAAATCAGTATAATCGGGAGTTCCAATATCCGATTGTTTATAATCATGTCTTGTAGAATTATTTTTATAAACAACTTCCTGATTTTCAATAAGAAATGTTCTTTTAAACTTAGATTCTTGGCTTGGCTCAGAAAAACAAACATTTTCATACACCAATTCAATCGGAAGTTCACCGTCGTCAAGAGTAATAAAATCAAAAAACTCGAAAACTCTTTGGTCTTTAATTTCTCTTAATTCAGTATTTGGGAAACCGCCACCCATTGCCGTCTTGATGTACGGATAATTTTCCTTAATAAATTTTGCTGAACGAAAAGCAGAATATAAATTTCCCGGAAACGGAATCGAAAAGCATACTAATTTTGGCTGAACCAATTCTAATTTTTCATGAAGAATCTTTAAAGTAAAATCATCAATAAAAGTATGCTCACTTTGTAATTTATGATACAATTCATCAAAAGTATTGGCACTTTTCCCTAATCTTTCGGCATATCTGCTGAATCCGAAATCGGAATCTATGTTTTCAACAATATAATCAGATAAATCTTCTAAATATAAGGTAGCCAGATGTTTAGCTTTATCCTGAAGTCCCATATTTCCGAAGGCAAATTCCATATCATCAAGCTGATTAAATCGGGAGGCTTCGGGAAGAAAATTCATCGAACAAATCTGTCTTGCCAAGGTAGGATTTTTGTTCTGAAGAAATGAAATTACCTGATCGATGGTTTTTAAGTATTCTTCTCTTAAAGCAAAAATTCGCTGTGAATTTTCTGAAACATTTTGTACATCAATTTCTTTATCAAAAATTCTCTGGATACCTTTTTTGGAAAATAATTCCAAAATAACATCAATCCCTAAATCTATCTGATAGCTTGAAATATTTTTGGTGTTCAGAAAACCTTTGATATAAGCTGTCGCCGGATAAGGAGTGTTGAGCTGCGTGAAAGGCGGAGTGATAAGAAGAATGTCTTTCAAAAGAAAATTTTTACAAATTTATTTTAATATGTGATGAATCTGCTTTCAGTTTTAATAAATTTTTGCCACGAATTCACAAATATAAGATTCGTGGATTCGTGGCAAATATAATTATCAAGAAATTTTGATCAGTCTTTAAATTTCTTTGAAACTTAGACCTTGTTCTGATAACAATTGCTTTTCCTGATCTTTGTAATATCCGCTAACCAGTTTATCGTGAATTGCTTCGAAGGCAGCCAATGTTTCATTGATTTCTGAATCTGTATGTGAAGCTGTAGGAATTAGTCTAAGTAAAATCATTCCTTTAGGTATTACAGGGTAAACCACTACAGAGGTGAAGATTCCGTAATTTTCTCTAAGATCTTTTACCAGTAAAGTCGCTTCCACCGGAGTTCCCTGCATCATTACCGGAGTTACACAAGTATTGGTATCACCGATGTTGAAACCTCTTTCTTTAAGTCCGTTTTGTAATTTATTGGTATTTTCCCAAAGTTTAGCTTTGATTTCCGGTCTTGTTCTTAGCAATTCTAATCTTTTTAAACCTCCGATTACCATTGGCATTGTTAAAGATTTAGCAAAAATCTGAGATCTTAAGTTGAATTTCAAATATCTGATGATTTCTTTATCTCCTGCAATGAAAGCCCCGAAGCCAGCCATTGATTTTGCAAAAGTTGAGAAATAAACATCAATCTGATCCTGACATCCTTGCTCTTCTCCGGCTCCGGCTCCTGTTTTACCGAGTGTTCCGAACCCGTGAGCGTCGTCAACTAAAAGTCTGAATTGATATTTTGATTTAAGGTCACAGATTTCTTTTAGTTTACCTTGTTGACCTCTCATTCCGAAAACGCCTTCAGTAATTACCAAAATACCACCACCTGTTTCTTCAGCTACTTTTGTTGCTCTCTGAAGATTTTTTTCAAGACTTTCGATATCGTTATGTCTGTAAGTAAATCTTTTACCAGCATGAAGCCTTACACCGTCTACAATACAAGCGTGAGAATCTACATCGTAAACAATGACATCATTCCGGCTTACCAAAGCATCGATGGTAGAAACCATCCCCTGATAACCAAAGTTTAATAAATATGCGGATTCTTTTTGCACGAATTCTGCCAGTTCTTTCTCCAACTGCAAATGCTGATGCGTTTCACCGGACATTGCTCTTGCACCCATGGGATAAAACATTCCGTATTCTGCTGCAGCTTTAGCATCTGCTTCCAAAACTTCAGGATGATTACACATTCCCAGGTAATCATTGGCACTCCAGAAAATCACTTCTCTTCCCTGAAACTGCATTCTCGGACCGATAGGACCTTCTAATTTCGGGAAAATAAAATAACCTTCACCATAATCTGCAAACTGTCCCAGAGGCCCTGGATTTTCTTTTATTCTTTCAAAAATATCCAACATTATATTCGTAATTTTTAAGTAAAAAAGCCTTTTGTGAATGACAAAAAAGGCTTGCTTTGTATTTTTTTAAATTGTTATTTGATGATTTCTGTTTTGAAAACTTCATCATAATTGTGGAAACAATTATTAACGAAACCTTGTTCAGCCATCCATTTATCACTATAAACTTTAGTGATGTATCTTGAACCATGATCAGGATAGATCAAAACAACAAGATCATTTTCGTTAAACTGATGCGAATTGGCGTATTGCATCAATCCCTGAGTAACCGCACCAGTTGTGTAACCACCCATAATCGCTTCTTTCAATGCAATTTCTCTGGTTCTGTAAGCAGACATTTCGTCATTTACTCTTACAAATTCATCAATTTTATCAAACAAAAGGGCAGAAGGAATTAAATTTTTTCCCATTCCTTCGATTTGATAAGGATGTACATCTTCTTTATGAATTTCTCCTGTTTCGTGATAGCTTTTCAGAATGGATCCGTCTGCATCAACCCCAATGATTTTAATATCAGGGTTTTTCTCTTTCAAAAATTTTGCAGAACCGGATAGAGTTCCACCAGTTCCTGTACAAGCAAAAAGGTGAGTTATTTTACCTTGTGTCTGTTCCCAGATTTCAGGACCTGTCGTCTGATAATGCGCATCAATATTCAATTCGTTGAAGTATTGATTGATATATACAGAATTAGGTGTTTCAGCAGCAATTCTCTTTGCTACCTCATAATATGATCTTGGGTCATTCGCAGGTACATTCGCAGGACATACATAGACTGTAGCACCAAGAGCTTTCAGATAAGCAATTTTCTCAGGTTTTGTTTTGTCGCTCACTGCCAAAATACATTTATATCCTTTAATGATACAAACCATAGCCAGTGAAAAACCTGTATTTCCGGAAGTGGTCTCTACAACTACAGAATCTTCCTTTAATAAACCTTTTTTCTCAGCGTTTTCTATAATATGAAGTGCGATTCTATCTTTAGTGGAATGTCCAGGATTATATGATTCTAACTTGGCATAAATGGTTGCAGGAATTTCTTTTGTTACGGTATTAAGTTTTACCAAAGGAGTGCTCCCAATCAAGCCAAGAATATTATCGTAAACATTACTCATTATTTGTTATTTTTCAATAAAAATCTGTCCGCAAAAATACAAAAAAATAAATAATTTCTGAACTTTTAGTCAATTATAAGTTCGCTAATTATATAAATACGTGATTTATTTTTACTTTCAGCCAACGGAAGCCGACAAAAAGCACGCCAAATTTTTTAAATTTTGTTAAAAACAATATAAACTAATCTAAAAACCTTATTTTCGCATAATTGATTTTATTATATGAAAAACTGGACTTTTAGGCAATGGAACACCGTTCTCGGATGGGTGACTTTCGTCATTGCATTTTTCACGTACTTATCGACCATAGAACCCAATTTTAGTTTTTGGGATTGCGGTGAATACATTTCTTCGGCAGTAAAATTAGAAGTAACGCACGCTCCGGGAGCCGCTTTATTTCAGATCGTGGGAGCAGTAGCTGCCATTTTTGCTTTTGGGAAGGGTGAAAATTATTCAATCGTTATCAATGCAATGTCTGCATTATTCAGCGCATTTACTATTTTGTTTCTGTTCTGGACGATTACTCATTTCGTAAGAAGACTTCTGAACAAAGATTTTGAAGAAATCACAAAACATCAGGAGATTTCCATTCTTTTTGCGGGACTTATCGGCTCTTTATGTTTTACCTTTTCAGATACATTCTGGTTTTCTGCGGTAGAAGGTGAAGTTTACTCGATGGCGTCAATGTTTATTGCGCTTTTAGTTTGGTTAATCACTAAATGGGAAAACGAATATCTTGAGAAAGACAGCGAAAGATGGATTATTTTGATCTTCTTTATTCTTGGACTTTCTGTCGGGGTTCACATGATGTGTATGTTGGCAATACCTGCTGTGTGTTTAGTATATTATGCAAGAAATTATACCTTTACTTGGAAAAATTTCCTCTGGGCAAACCTCATTACTTTAGGTATTTTAATTATTGTATTTAAAATTATTTTCCCGGTAATCATGTCATTATTCGGAAAATTAGAAATATTCTTCGTGAATGGTTTAGGTCTTCCTTTCCACTCAGGAACGATTGCAGGATTTATTACTATGGTTGCTCTTTGCTATTTCATTATAAAATATGCAAGACAGGCAAAAAGAAATATTTATCAGACTGTAGCTTTATCGGTTGTTTATATGATAATCGGTTTTTCTTGCTGGATGGTTATTCCGATCAGGGCAAATGCAAACCCGCCGATGAACCTTAACGATCCGGATACTGCCATCGGAATGCTTGATTATTACAACAGGGAACAATATGGTGACTGGCCGACAATTTACGGACAAAACTATACAGCATTCCTTGATGCAAACGGAATTCAGAAAAATGAAGACGGAAGCTTTAAAACAACAAAAAAAGGAGAAGTTTACGAAAAAGACGAAAAAACAGGAACGTACAGAAAAACAAGTGAGCGTTTTAATTATGTTTTCGATAAATCTCATGTGAGCTTAATGCCGAGAATGTTCAACGATGATAAAGATGTAATGGCAAATTACATTTCTATGTACGGAGCACCGGATTTTCAACTTAATTATGCCAATGAAGATGTTGCAGACAGCCCTGAAGCTAAGCAGATTTTTGATGAATTAAGAACTAAATACGAAGACGGGTCGATCACAGCTGCAGATTATCTTCAGGTGAGACCTTATAATCTGATTACTGTACAAAAGCCCTCTTTTATGCAGAATATGGATTATTTTATCTCTTTCCAAAATGGATATTATTTCTTAAGATATTTGATGTGGAACTTTGTAGGAAGACAAAACGACCTTGAAGGGCACAGTGAAAATACACAAGGAAACTGGATTTCCGGAATTGCACCTATCGATAACGCACTTTGGGGAAATCAGGATGCAATGCCAGCGAAATTTAAAAATGAAAGTACCGTTGCATTCTTCTTTTTACCTTTGATTTTGGGAGTTTTGGGATGTTATTTCCAATTTAGCCGAGATTTCGGAAGATTTTATGCAATTCTTTCATTATTTATTTTAACAAGTGTCGGAATTGTTTTCTACACCGGGGTAAAACCATTTGAACCAAGAGAAAGAGACTACGCAATGGTCGGCTCATTCTATGCCTTTGCGATATGGATTGGTATGGGAGCGGCCGCAATTCTTTGGTTTTTGCAGTCTAAAGTAAAATCAAACGGAGCAAATATTGCATTCGGAGCCATTTTGTTGGGAGTTCCTTTGATGATGGGCTTCCAGAACTATAATGTTCATGACAGAAGCAACAGATATACTGCTTATGATTATTCTTATTCAGTATTAAAATCATTACCGAAAGAAGATATTTTATTTGTTTATGGTGATAACGATACCTATCCGGTTTGGGCAATGCAGGAAACTGAAAGATTCCGTGATGACGTGAAAGTGGTTAACTTCACGTTGCTTTCAACCCCTTGGAATATCGATCAGGTAAAAAGAAAAACATACAATGCAAATGCAATTCCTAGTCAGCTTAGTCACGAAGATTACAGAGATGGTGTGAATGACCAGATCTATCTGATGAAAAATAACGACTGGAAAAACATTATCGCAAACCTTCAGGAAGCCGGAGCTCCGGAATCGATGATGGCGCCGTTCCAGAAATATCTCACTCAGGATTCGATGACTTTAAAAGAAGCGATGGATTTTATTAAAATTAAATCTCCTGAAAAAGATGAAGTTTTAAAAATGATCTTCGGTGAAGAACGTTACGAAAAATACAACTTCTTACCTGTAAATAAATTTGTAATTCCTGTAAACAAGGCAAATGCTGTAAAAGCTGGAATCATAAGTGCTGCAGATCTTCCGAATACTGTTGATCAGATTGTGGTAGACTATAAAGCAGGGACTTTATATAAGAACAATCTGATGATGTTTGATATTCTGGCAAACTTCGACTGGAAAAGACCAATCAACTTCTCATCAGGCGGTGTTTATGATAAAGAAAATATTTTCTACCTGGAAGAATATCTTCAGTTTGACGGATTCAGTTACAGATTGGTTCCGATTCGTACGCCAAGAAGTGCAGATGGAGAAATGGGAAGAGTAGATGCAAATTCTTTATACAACGTGGTGAAAAATTTCAAATGGGGTAATTTTAAAGATTTAAATGTACATTTCGATGAAACTGCTACTTCAAATATCATGAGCTACAGAAGTTCAGCAAGCAGAGCAGCAGCAGCTTTAGCATTATCAGGACAAAAAGCAAAAGCGATTGAGCTTCTTGATCTTGCTTCAAGAGAAATTCCTGCCGAAAAATACAATGATCCTCGTTCATTGAGCTCTATGGTTTACGGATATATTATTGCAGGGCAGGAACAAAAAGCATTGAAACTTGCAGAAGTTCTTAAAAAAGGTATTTTCGAAGAATATGATTATTATCTTTCATTAAGCAAATCTGAGCAACGATTTGCAGGAAGCCAGATGAGATCGAAACCGATGGAATATTCGCTTGTTGTAAGTTCGGTTACGGATGCTTACAAAAAGCTTGGACAAGACAATAAAGCTTACGCTTACCTTGTGAAGTCTATTGAGCCAATCGATAAAAAGTTCAATGTATTCATCAAAGATCTTCAGCAATTAGGCAAAGAAAAAGCGATGAAAGAATCTGAAAATGTTCAAAAGATTACTCCTTTCTACCAATATTTATTTGATGTGATGGAACCTTTTGATTCTACTTACTCAAAAGAAAAAGAAGATCAGATCACAACGGCAATTATCAAAGCAACACAATAAAATCAATACTAAAACGGAACTTCGGTTCCGTTTTTTTATGTTGATATTCCTGAAATTTAGGATTATATTTGTCAACTAAAAAACGCACAATGGCTGAAGCTAAACACAGGAATCTCCCAATCTACGCTGTATTCTTTGCAATTATTGCAAAACTTTATTTTTTATTGACGCATCACATTCAGGAAGACGCTTTTATTACCTGGAGAGTTGCCCAGAATTTAATGGATTACGGAGTGATCGGTTTCAACGGAGCCACCAAAATTTCAGCTTCTACAACACATTTGTATGTATTTGTTTCTTATATTTTCAATCTGATTTTTGGCAAAGAAAATTTTATAGAGCCGCTGCTTATTTTTAATACAACGCTGTTTACAATTGGTAGCTTACTTCTGTCTAATGTTTTGTTTAAAAACAATTGGCACAAAGCAATTTTCATTTTATTATTCGGACTTTTACCGCCATCCATCAAGATTTCAATTCTCGGAATGGAATATGGAATTCTGTTCTTTCTTGAAATGACATTATTATACTACGGTTTTAAAAAAGAGAAAAAATGGGCTTTTCTTTTGCTTCCGGCTTTCATTTTATTTACCAGAATCGATACGGTGATCTTTCTAGGGATTATATTTTTAGTAGATATTTTCTGGAACAGGAAAATCAGATGGAGCTACATTTTGGGTGGTATTTTAGGTGTTGCGATCTGTGTTTCATTCAATTGGTTTTATTTTGGCGAATGGGTAAATAATACGATTGTTGCTAAAAAACTGGCTTATGACCAGACTTTCACAATGCAGCAGAATTTTGAATATTTTAAATTAAACTATGGGAACTTCTGGGGAATGCTGAAGCTGTCCGGAAATTTCAATCCAATCACAATTGTTATTTTACTTTTTGAACTGCTTTGTTTTATTTATTTAATCAGACAGAGAGAAAAAAGAAACTATTTTTTATGGATTATTTTTCTTTTCGCATGGTCGAAACAGGTCATTTTTATTTCACAAAAAAGCCTTTTCGATTGGTATTATTGGGTTCCGCAGATTTTACTTTTCGTTCCGGTTTTGATCTTTGTTTTGGAACAGAAAGTAAAAAGAAATCTTTGGCTGACTTTATTGATTTTAATTTATATTTTACCAATGTTAGCGTTCCAGACAATACATTCTATCGCAACAGGAAACGGAGAATGGAATTACAGAAGATCAATAGGAATATTTTTAAATCTTTATGAAAAAGATAAAAAACAGTGGATTTTGCTTGAGCCTGCTGGTTATGTCCCGTATTTCTCAGGATTAAAGACAATTGATGAAGTAGGTCTTGTAGATAAGCAAATTCAGGAAGAAATTAAAAAAGAGAAACCCAACTACTGGATAAATACCGTTAGAAACCGAAAACCAAAATATTTACTTTCCTATAGAAATCTTTTCGAAGGTTCTGATGCCGAATATTATAAAACGCATTACAGACTCCTGAATGAATTCAGAATTAAAGATCATCTGAAAAGCGAATATCCGGTTTTAGAAAAAATTTATAAACTGAAACCTTCAGGAACAGACTATAATTTGTACGAAAAAATAAAGAAATAATTGGCTGGAAGATGGATGTCGGATGCTGGAAGTTTACAGCTTGATGTATATTTTCTTTCTAAAATTCTAATTCTAAAACACTCTACCTAAATCTCAACCTAACCTCATGAAATACTGTGCTTTTCTCCGCGGCGTCAATGTAAAAGGAACCAACATGAAAATGGCAGATGTCTGTCAGGTTTTTAAGGATGCCGGAATGGAAAATGTAAGTTCTGTTTTAGCTTCCGGAAATATTGTTTTCGGTTCTGACAAAAATGCAGAAGAATTGAAAGTTATTCTTGAAAAGGCAATGTCTGAATATTTTAATTACGAAGCATTTCTTTTTGTAAAAAATTCAGAGCAAACAGAATTATTCTGGACTCAAAATCCTTTTGAAAAAAATGTTGATTTTCATATCTACGCTTTCGTAGGAAACGAGTGTGTGGAAGATATTCTGATGAAAGAATTTGAAAACGCAACGAAAACAGAAAACGAAAAAGCAGAGATCGTCAGCAATATATTCTATTGGCAGGTTCCGAAAGGTAGTACATTAGATTCAAACTTTGGAAAGGTTTTAGGCAAAAAAAGCCTGAAAGATCAGTTTACCAGCAGAAATATCAATACTTTTGAGAAGATTCTTAAAAAGTTTTAATTAAATTTTATCACCAATTTGGCAGATTATGTTCAATTTAGTGTAAAAAGTTAAAAAAATCTGCGCAATCTGTTTAATTTGCGACAAACCGACAAAGGATTTTTACAAAATAAATTCAATCCAAAAGATCAAAACTATTATAACCATTGTCTGTTAAAGATTTCGGATTTCCGAACTTTCTCAGTATTTTTACTCAACTTTAATTAAAATAAAAATGATCCAACATTTAGACAACATACACCACAAAGATTCAAAAAATTTTTTCCTGATTGCCGGTCCTTGCATTATTGAAGGCGAAGATATGGCATTGAGAATTGCTGAAAAAGTAATTGAACTAACGAATAAATTCAATATTCCTTATATATTTAAAGGAAGTTTTAAAAAAGCAAACAGAAGCAGAGTAGATTCTTTTACGACAATCGGCGAAGAGAAATCTCTGGAAATCCTTAAAAAAGTAGGGGAGACTTTTAATATTCCTACGACTACAGATATTCATGAAAATGAGCACGCTGCTTTGGCTGCACAATATGTGGATGTTCTTCAGATTCCTGCTTTTTTGGTTCGTCAGACAGATCTTTTGGTCGCTGCAGCTGAAACAGGAAAATGTGTCACCTTGAAAAAAGGGCAATTCCTTTCTCCGGAATCGATGAAATTTGCTGTTCAGAAAATAACAGATTCAAACAATGAAAAAGTAGCGATTATCGAAAGAGGAAATTCTTTTGGATATACAGATCTGATTGTAGATTACAGAGGAATTCCTACGATGAGAAACTACGCTCCGGTAATTTTGGATGTAACGCATTCTCTGCAACAGCCCAACCAAAGCTCAGGAGTTACGGGAGGAAGACCGGATCTTATCGAAACCGTTGCCAAAGCAGGAATTGCAGTCGGAGCAGACGGAATTTTCATTGAAACGCACCCAACTCCTGAAACGGCACTTTCTGACGGAGCCAATATGTTAAGATTAGATTTATTGGAAGATTTATTACAAAAACTCACAAGAGTTAGAGAATCTATACTATAATTGTTAAAAAATACTTAATTTTAGAAATTCTAAATAATTCCTTTTGAAAAAACTAGTTTTACCACTAAGCCTTATAGTACCGGTTTTAGTATTCTCTCAATCAAGAAAAAGAGATACCACAACGACAAGGGTTACCAGTATTGAGGAAGTTGTTTTCCAGAAAAAAGTCACCGGGAGAACAAACGACGTTACCGCAGTAAGAATTTCAGCTAAAGATGCTCAGAATGTTTCGAGTATTTCGGGCGGTGTGGAAGGTTTGCTTAAAACGCTTCCGTCTGTCAACTCCAATACCGAGCTTTCTTCACAATATATGGTACGTGGTGGAAACTATGACGAAAACCTTATCTACATTAATGATATTGAAATTTACAGGCCTTTCCTGATCAGAAATTCTCAACAGGAAGGTTTAAGTATCATCAATCCGGATATGGTTTCTACCGTTAATTTCTCTGCGGGAGGCTTTGAACCGAGATATGGTGATAAAATGTCTTCTGCTTTAAATATTTATTATCGTGAACCCAAAAAGTTTGAACTTTCCGGAGAAGCGAGTTTAATCGGCGGAAGATTGACAACAGGTTTTGCAACAGGAAAAGAAGATGAAAACGGAAATAAAAAATTTACCGCTTTATTTTCAGGAAGATACAGAAATACCAATCTGGTTCTGAATACTTTAAATGAAGACACCGATTTTAATCCGGTTTATTATGATTTTCAGTCATATCTGAATTATCATGTAAACAGCAAACTTTCATTATCATTCATCGGATATTACTCTAAGAATGATTACGAAATGTTTCCTAAAGAAAGAAGTGTTGATTTCGGGACGATAAATCAACCGATCAATCTTTCTGTTTTTTATAACGGTAAAGAAAATGACCAGTATAAAAATATGATGGGTACGGTTTCTGCAAACTACAAAGCTTCCGATAAATGGAGGTTTACATTGGATAGTTTTGCGTATCAGAATCGTGAACGAGAATATTATTCTATTGCTTCGAGCTATATTTTGCAGACTTTCGATCCGATTACAGGAAACCCGATTACTTCTTATGACGTGGGCGGACAAATCGAACATGCAAGAAACGATTTATTTGTAAGAACTTATGGGGCACAGTTCAGAACACGTTTTTCACCTAATGTAAATACAGACATCGAATTAGGTTTTAAATATGAAAAAGAAAATCTTCAGGATTTAACAAACGAATGGAAGCTTGTAGATTCTTCTGGTTACAGCACACCAAGACCAATTGATGACCCGAGATTTCCTGATGCATCAGATTTAGATTTATTCTACAGTATTGCCGGAAACAATCACATTGAGCCAACGAGATTATCGGCTTATGCACAATATTCTCAGAAGTTTTTCTGGGGCGCAAGTAAAGTTTTGGTAAATGGTGGTGCAAGAGTTGCCCATTGGAGTTTTAATAATGAAACGATTTTCTCACCAAGAGCCCAGTTTGCGATCAAACCTGATTGGGATTCCGAAATGTGGTTCAGATTATCGGGAGGAATTTATTATCAGGCTCCTTTCTATAAAGAAATAAAGGATCTGAATGGTAATTTTAATCCGAACATTAAATCTCAAAGATCAATACAGGCAATTTTAGCTAATGAATATGAATTTGAGTTTGAAGACAGACCATTTAAATTAACGACGGAATTATATTACAAAAAAATGGATAACCTGATTCCGTATTATATGGATAATGTAAGAATCCGTTATTCAGGAAAAAATAATGCTACCGGTTATGCTTACGGTATTGATACAAGATTATTCGGAGAGTTTGTTCCGGGGGTAGATTCTTGGCTTTCTGCAAGTTATGCGAGAGTTTATGAAAATATTGATGACAGGGGAAATATTCCGAGACCTACAGATCAAAGATTCAGATTTGCAATGTTCTACCAGGATTATATGCCAAGATTCCCGCAAATGCGTGTAAATCTTACGTTAACGTATGCAATGGGATTGCCAAACGGAGCTCCGGTTTTCACAGATCCTTATCAGTATCAGAAAACTTTGCCTTCATACAAAAGGGTAGATTTAGGACTTTCTTATGCATTTGTAGATGCAAAAGAGAAAAAACAAACGTACGGTTTTCTTAGTAATTTTGAAGAGCTGACTTTAGGAGTTCAGGTTTTCAATGCATTTAATATCAACAATACGGTGGCCAATCAATGGATTACCGATGCCAATACAAGTTTGATGTATCCTGTTCCGGTGCGTTTGACGGGAAGATTCTTTAATGTAAAATTAGAATTTAAAATAAAATAATATTTAATGCCACGAATGCACGAATGATTTTGAGATGGAGTAATCAAACATTTGTGCATTCGTGGCATTTTTAAAAATAATAATTTGCTAAATTAAAAATGAAAAAACATATTATTACTTTTTTGTTTTCAATATTTACCTTTTTGTCGGTAACTGCGCAGGCTAAAACAAATCCTCAACTATCAAAACTATATCAGAATTATATTGCTATAAAATCTGCCTTAGCGTCTGATGATTTTAAGAAAACGTCAATTGCAGCCGGAGAATTTATGAAAACAGCTTCTTCGATAAATTCAAAATCTTTGGATGAGAAAAAGCTGAACGCTTTAAAATCTGATGCGAAAACAATTTCTTTGGCGAAAAATATTGAAGCGCAGAGAAAACCTTTTTATAAATTATCTGAAGTCATGATTTCTATTGCTCACGAAAATAAAATTTCAGACAAAACCATTTTCGTACAGTATTGTCCGATGGCAAAAGGAAGTTGGCTGAGTAATGAAAAACAGATTATCAATCCATATTATGGAAGTTCAATGCTAAAATGCGGCTCTGTAAAATCTGAAATAGAATAAATTATAGAAAGAAACTCAATTTGAGTTTCTTTTTTTATAGCTCCAGTTTTAAAATTTTTTCAACCATTTTCTGATTGATACTTTCAGGAATCGAACGCATGAGAAAATTCCTCAGTTGATTTCCCTTTTCCCATTGCGATATTTTCCCAATTGTCCAGCTGTTTTTAACGATATAGTCTACTTTTTTTCTTCTGATTTTCTGAAATTCTTCAAAAATCGAGTTAAAATTTCGATTTTTCTCCAGTAATTTCCCAATCACATAAGCATCTTCAATCGACTGACAAGCGCCTTGCCCCATATTTGGAGTCGTTGCATGAGCAGCATCACCAATCAGACAAGTATTTTCTGCGTACCATTTTGGAATAGGAGTGAGGTCGACAATATCATTCAGAATAATATTTTCTTTTTGGGTTGATTCTAAAATTTCTAAAACCAACGAGTCAAAGTCTCGGAATGTTTCAGACAAATCAATTTTTTCTTCAAATTTATTTTCATTGACCAAGGCGTACCAATACACTTTTCTGTCGGAAATTTTTACAAAACCAAAACGTTTTCCTTTGCCCCAGATTTCCAAAGCATGATGACTGTATTTTTCCGGAAGATTGAAATCGGTTAAGCCTCTCCAACATTTTTGTCCGGCATTTCTGATACTTCCGGCTCCTAAAATTTGATTTCTGACTTTAGAATGAATCCCGTCGGCTCCGAAAACGATTTCACATTCTGTTTCAAAACCATTTTCAAATTTCAGAATATAATTTTCTTTCTTCTTAATTTGATTCAAAGAATGATTTAATTGAATATTTTCAAAACCTAAATTTTCTGCTAAAATATTCTGAAGCTCAGCTCTGTGAATGGCAACATTACAGGAGTTGAATTTCTTTTCTAAAGCCAAAACATTCGTCGTAGAAATGGTTTTAAGCTTTTCATCGGCAATACATATTCCGTGAATTTTATTTCCTTTACTTTCAATTTTTTCTTTTAAACCTAATTTGTCGAAAATCTGCATTGCATTCACTGCCATCATAATTCCGGCTCCGACAGGTTTTATTTCAGACGCAGATTCATAAATAGTAAAATCTAAGTCGTGTTGCTTGAGAATATTTCCTAAAGTTAAACCGCCGATTCCGGCTCCGATGATTGAGATTTGATTCATTAATTGGTTTTTAAATGCCACGAATACACGATATTATAATGTGAAAGTTCAATATTCGTGTATTTGTGGCAAGAATTATTTCAAGTTTTTCAATTCGCTTAATAACTGATTTTGTTTATTGACAAAATTTTCAAGACTATCCGTTTTCAAAGGATGAGCATCTTGATATTTTTCAATTTCCGGTAGAGTTTTCTTGATTTTAAAAATCGTATGTTGATCTTTAATGATGCTTGTATTTTGGTTAATTTTTACAATTAAATCTTTGATTTTCTTTGTTTTCAAATCATATCTTTCAGAACTGAATTTAATTTCTTTTTCAATTTCCTTCTTCGTCATAGAATCAATAATTGATCTTGTAAGTTCATTTGCATCATTGTAGTAACTGTCAGATTTATTGATGATAGTTTCATAATCAGAAATTACAACATTTGTTTCTTTATTTATATCCTCAATTTTCTTTTCTAATTTCTGCAATTTTTTATCATTTTTAAGTAACTCAGCATAAATATCTAACACCATATTTCCTTTTCCGCGACCACTTTTTAAAGATGTTGATGATCCTACGTTATCAACTACATTATTTTCTAAAGGTTTATTTTCAGTTTTTTCTGAGCAGGAAATTATTAATAAAAATAGAGTAGAACTAAAAAGTATTTTTTTCATGTTTGTTTTTTTGTTGCATTTGTCATTTCGACGATAGGAGAAATCTCTGAAAGTTCTTTTAAATTTTAAATATTGAGATTCTTCACTTCGCTACTCTTCGTTCAGAATGACAAATGTGATGGTTAATTTATTATTTTAATTAGTTGAATGAAGATACTTTAAATTATTAAACAAAAAAAACGGAGCCTGAAAAATCAAGCTCCGTTAATAATTATTTAAAACTAAAAATTATTTACCTAAATAAGATTTCAAAATCTTACTTCTCGTATTATGTTTCAGTCTTTTGATTGCTTTTTCTTTAATCTGACGAACTCTTTCTCTTGTAAGATCGAAAGTTTCACCGATTTCTTCCAAAGTCATTGGATGTTTTCCGTTCAATCCGAAATACAGTCTTACCAAATCAGCCTCTCTTGGCGTTAAAGTGTTCAATGCTCTTTCAATTTCGATTTGAAGAGATTCAAGCATCAAATCTTTATCCGGACTTGGAGATTCTCCTGAACGCAATACGTCGTACAAGTTAGAATCTTCACCTTCTACCAATGGCGCATCCATCGACAAATGTCTTCCGGAGTTTTTCATCGATTCTTTGATGTCTTCCTCACTCATGTCCAAAACTTCTGCCAATTCTTCCGGAGAAGGTGGTCTTTCGTTTTCCTGCTCAAGGTGCGCGTAAGCTTTATTGATTTTGTTGATCGAACCGATTTTGTTCAATGGCAATCTTACAATTCTCGACTGTTCTGCCAAAGCCTGTAAAATCGACTGACGAATCCACCAAACTGCGTAAGAGATAAATTTGAAACCTCTGGTTTCGTCATATCTTTTTGCAGCTTTCATTAATCCTAAATTCCCTTCGTTGATCAAATCGGGAAGAGAAAGTCCTTGGTTTTGGTATTGTTTAGAAACGGAAACTACGAAACGAAGGTTGGCTTTAATTAATTTTTCCAAAGCGGCTCTGTCGCCTGCACGGATTCTCTGTGCCAAATCTACTTCTTCGTCTGCTGTAATCAGTTCTACTTTACCAATTTCCTGCAAATACTTGTCTAGTGAAGCGGTTTCCCTGTTGGTAACCTGCTTGGTTATTTTTAATTGTCTCATTTATTCTGTTCTCAAAAATAGAGTTGCTATTATATTATACGCTCAAAATAATACAAAGGTTACACCAGTTGCAATATTTTTTATTAATTTAATTTAAAACAGAAAAAATAGTCGTAAATTATTCCCCTTTATATTGAGGATAAAGCGTTTATTGATTTTATCAAAAAAAATTAAATCTTTTATTTGAAGCTTTTTGACTCTGTCGAATTTGTGTTCTATTGTTTTTTTGGAGCAATTTGATTACATCGAAAAGCAGTTTTAATTTTCTATTTGAAGCTTTTTCCCGCTATCCACTGTATCTTTTTGGTAGCGGTCTCCTCTTCGTTCCGCCCGCCACCAAAAAGGATGTCGTTTTTATCGGGGCTAGGGTGTTGTTCATAAATTCAACATTCATAAATATCCACACGGTTTGTCATCCTGTAAGGATCTAAAATTGAATCTCTAATACTATGTTGAGATGCTTTCAGCATGACAAACTAAGTGAAGAATTATTACAGTTAAAACAAAAAAAAGCGAAACCAAAGTTCCGCTCTACTATTTTTAAGTCATAATTCAAAATTGACTTTTAAAATTCACCATTGACGATTCACATTAAAACAAATCATTCAGTAATTTCGCCAATCTCAAACCTCCATAAAGAAGCTGTCTTTCCATGACGTCATTAAATTTATACTGGTAATCGTAAGACAATTTCGAACCATCCGGAGTTTGTGCGTAAATTTTATTAGCAATCTGATGAGAATCGTACAACCAGTTTTCCAACGTTCCGGATTGAATTTGTTTTACTTCATCTTTCGATTTAATATCCAAAAGTTTTGCGTATTCTGTGTAGCTGTATTTTTGTGAATCAACCAATTTTCCGTCCCAAACAGAGTGTAAATTGGTCTTGTCTCCAAAATAAGTAACACTGATTTTATTTCCCCCTAAATCTTCAGATCTTCCTGTATGCATCGGCTGTGCTAAATCTCCCATCATGTGAATGAGGAAAATCAAAGCAATTTTTCTGTCTTTTTCAGAAGTTTTTTCATCTTTAATCTGGCTCGACAATACTTTAATCTGAGAATAAAGATTGGCTCCTGCCTGAGCTTTTAAGTCTTTTTCGAATGCAGCAAAATCTGTTTTTGGATCGATGTTTACGTAATGCCAAGCTGAAGCCTGCTTCCAGACACCGGTCGTATCAGATTTAATAAAATCCGGCCAGTTTGCCCAATACGCCATTCTTTCCTGCCCCAACATTTTTCTGATCTCTCTTTTAGCCTTTCCTGAAAGATGGTTTTCTGCAATCTCAGCAATCACTCGGTGTCCCGTTAATCCCCATGCGTATGAATAAACCGAACTTGCAACAAATGCCAAAAGCAGAATTTTAGAATAAATACTTTTCATTTCTTTAATTAATTTTCGAGTTGCAAAGATAAGCCAGCCTTACCGAAATTATGGTTGAAAATGATGATTTGTTGGTTATTGCACTGTTAATTTTATGTAAAATCACAGACGAATTTTATTTAATAAAGATTAATGCAAAAGAAAATCAGTAAATTAGATCAGATAAAGAATTTAAGTGTAAAAAATTAATATAAATTCTTTTTCAATAATAGGAGATATTTTATCTTTACGATACCAATTAAGATCACACAAATAAATATGTACGACAACAGCACGATAGAAATGAATTACAACAAGCTGCAGACAGACTTTAAAGCTGAAGCAGTTGCCGTAAATCTTTTGAAATATCACCGATCTGTAAGCAATATTTTTATTGAAAGAATAGGCATCAACGACAGAGCTTATCTGAAGGATATTAAAAGTATTTCAAGCCATTATCTAGGATTTGACGAAGAAGTTCTCAATATCAGAACTTACCGTGAAGGAATTTATGATTATCTTCCGGAAGGACTTTTTCATCCGCCTTCTCTCAATACTTCAAGAAAAAATGTTGAAAGTGTTGTAAAAGAGATCCGCAAACAAAAAAGAGTGGAAGATGATGCAAGAAAGTTCTTCAGACCTTTCGAGCTTGAAATTTTCTTTACCGAAATCAGCGCTTTGCTGAAAGAATTTGATTTCGATTTGGCAAGCGAAACAGATTCTCTTCTCCACATCTTCAGTGATCTCTGGCCGATCATTAAAATGCTCGATAAACAGAATGCTTATATTTTCCTTCATATTTTGCCATTTTTCCACAACATCAGAGGCGATAAAAAGTGGTTTGAACGTTGCATGACCGCTTTTCTGAAAGTTCCTGTAGAAATTACTTTTACACCAAATGAAATCGACAGAATGAAAGAAGACGATTCTTCTATTCTTTTGGGAAATTCAAGACTGGGAGTTACCTATATAGCAAGCGGAAAACACATGGACGGCGAAAGAAACTGGATCGTAAATATCGGTCCGATTCCTTATGATGAGATGAAAAATTATATTCCGGGCAATCCTTTCAGGAAAGTTTTGCAAGCTTTGTACGATTATTGCCTTCCTGTTTCTGTAGATATTGAAGAAAATTTTATCACAGAGAAAAAAGACTATTCTTTTGTGCTGGAAGACGATCAAAGAAATGCAAACAGGCTCGGTTATTCTACGTTTCTGTAAAAATTTTTAAGTATATTTACAATTCATCAATCAAACTAAATATTAAAAGAAATCAATGGAAATTTCTTCAGTAAAAGGTATATTTTTCAGGTATATTTTGGTGCCGCTTCTTGCTGTCATTATGATGTTCATTTTGGGAGCTATCCGAAAAAGCCAGCCTGCCATAAAAATAAGAACAATGATTGTTTATGTTCTTTTGTGCAGTCTGTGTCTGGCGTTACCGGGTTTTTTCGGTTTTGCGGGTAATACTTTCAATCCTTATTGGTATTTGATCGCGCAGATTATTTATCTGGTTTTTGGGATTCTCCACGTAAATCTGATGCATAATTTTTTCAGAAAACATTTTAAATCTCAGACGAAGAGTATTTTATTTGAATCTATTCTTTCAATAACGTGTGCTCTTGTAGGTGCTTATCTTTTTGTTCTGATTTTCGGATGGATCGGCAAAGGAACAGGATATCCTATAATGTCCGCAACCAGTGTTTTAATATTTTTTGTACCATTGGTTTTTTATTATTGCTATATTCAGCTGATAAGCATTCCTGTTGATATTTATAAAACATGGAGATATTCTCCGGATCAGAAACCACCAGATTTCGACGGTGCAGATTTTGATCGCTTAATGGTTTTAAATGTTGAACTGAGTAAAAATCTTGAAGATGCCAACAGATTCAGAATTAAAGCGAAAACTCTACCAACGGGAGTCACTTTCGGAGATTGGTTTTTCAGAGTGGTAGATGATTACAACCATAAAAATCCAAAGTCAATTATTCATTTAACTGACGAACAGAGAGAACCTTATTACTGGATTTTTTATACCAAAAAATCGTTTTTTAGCTTCAGAAAATATATCGATTTCGATCAGGATATTACGACAAATACGATTTCAGAAAATGAAGTGGTGATTTGTAAGAGAGTGATTCAGCACGAAGAAGAAGGAAAAAAGTAAAATTAAAATCACAAATAAAAGTATTACAATATGATACAGCCCATAAAACATTTTGCTATCAACTGGGTTGATGGAATGAAGGTCTCACAGAGACATCTTAACGATCAGGACAATTTTTTAATCGATACCATTAGAGATTCTAGCTCTCTTCCTATAACCAATTATAATTACGGTTTGCTGCCATTGTCTAATGAGTTTACCGATAAAACCATTTTTGATGTTCATAATACGGCAACCAATGATGTGCAGCTTTTTATCAAAAATTGCAGTGCAGTAACTTTAGCAGGGTATAGATTAGAACTTAAAGATCGTAGAGTCAGTGTAAAATCTCTGGCTAAATCTTTAAATATTGATGAGAACCAAATGGATGGAGAATACTATATTTTAGTTTCCGTAAATCCTTTTGATAAAGTACCTTTCGGAGATATTGATCCTGAAGAAATTCCGCCGAGACATCCAAATGCCCATTCAAATTATCATATTGAATTGCTTCCTGTAAGTTCGCTGAACAGCAATTATTCGGGAGGAAATTATCTGGTTGTGGGGAAAGTAGATTTTAAAGGAAATATAGCGCAGGTTAATACCAATTTTATTCCGCCCTGTACATCGATTCAGAGCCATCCGGTTTTGATTGATTATTACAACGGATTTGCAAAATCTATCGGGAATTTACAGCAATATGCGTTTAAAATCATTCAGAAAGCTTCTCATAAAAATCAAAATACTTCTTTAGCATTAAATGTGAAAGCCTTGTGTAATGTTTTGGTGAATACTTTCGGAGATATGTATTTTCAGTTCAGAAATATCATTCCGTATCAACCGCCGGTTTTTTTAATTGAAACTTTTGCAAAATTAGCGTTGAGAATGTACAATTCTACACAGATTCTTGTTCCGGGAGAATTAGAAGAGATGCTGAATTACAGCTTAGAATGGAGCGAAATTGCGCCTCATACTTTACTGAACCAGCTTTCGACAGTGGCAGAAACGAATTATGACCATCACAATTCGGGCGAACCGTTATTGCATATCAGTTTGATGCTGAAAAGTCTCGAAAATATTTTCTCAAAATTAAGCGAGCTTGATTATATCGGGCAGAGAAGAGAAAACATCATTGTCAACGAGCAGGAGGTTTCTTCAAATACCAATCCGAAAAGAGGTTGGAGTGTTTTAGATTAAAGATAATAAATTTAAAAATAGATAAATCCCGATACTTCAAATTCGGGATTTTTTGTATAAAATTGTCAGATAAAAATTAAAATCTGCGTCATCTGCCAAATCTGCGAGAGGGAAGTATTCATCATTATTCTAGATAGATTTAGTTCACGCAGATTATACAGATCACGCAGATTAAATAGCTTAAATAAAATCTACAAATAAGAAATGAATACAGATAAAATAAGACAGGAAATAAGGGGTTTAAGAGATGGTAAACTATTCTTCAACAATGCCGGTTCTTCGTTAATGCCCAATATTGTGGTGGATTCGATGATCGATTATTTTCATCAGGAAGAGCAATTCGGTGGATATGAAGTTGCTAACAGGAATGCAGAATTGCTTGAAAATTTTTACGCTGAAACGGCGAGACTGATTCATTCTAAGCCTTCCAATATTGCCTTCATGACGAGTGCTACAGAAGCTTTCGCGAAAGCACTTTCAAGCATTATTTTTATAGAAGGTGATGTAATTATCACCACAATTGACGATTATATTTCTAATCAGATTACGTTTATTTCACTTCAAAAGAGATTGAATGTAAAAATTATCAGACTAAAAAAATTGGATAATAACGAACTTGATTTTGAAGAACTTGAAAATTTAATTAAAGAACATCAGCCAAAATTGGTTGCCGTTACCCATATTCCAACAAATTCAGGATTGATTCAGGATGTTGAAAGTGTCGGAAAAATCTGCCGGCAATATGATGTTTTGTATTTGGCAGATTGTTGCCAATCGGTCGGACAAATGGTTGTTGATGTCGAAAAAATAGGCTGTGACTTCCTTACTGCGACCGGGAGAAAATTTATGAGAGGACCAAGAGGAAGCGGATTCTTATATGTTTCAGACAGAGTTTTGGAACAGGATTATGCACCGGTTTTATTGGATATGAGAGGAGCGCATTGGTCCGAATTTGATAACTATGAATTATTCAAGACCGCAAAAAGGTTTGAGCATTGGGAAGTTTCTTATGCAGCAGTTTTAGGAATGATGGAAGCAGTAAGATATGCCAACAATATTGGTTTAGAACAAATTGAAAATTATAATAAAAATTTAGCTGAAACATTAAGAACAAATCTTTCAGAAAGTGGTTTTAAAGTTTTAGATATTGGAAAAAATTTAAGCAGTATCGTTACTTTTTGCGGACCGGACAATGATTTGGAGAATATTCAAAATGTTTTGAGAGATAATAACGTATTTTTTTCTGCAAGCTACAAACATTCAGCGTTAATTGATTTTACCGACAAAAAAGTTGACGGAGCAGTACGACTTTCACCACATTATTTCAATACATTAGAAGAAATCGAAAGGGTTTCTGAAATTTTGAGTAAAAGTTTAATATAAATTATTTATCTTATTTTATTTAGAAAATATATTTTGGTCTTTGCTGAGTGAAATCGTAGATTCGACGAAGTCAAACGCCTTTGCGAACTTAAAAACGGTGAATTACATAAAGAAAAATCTTTGCGCTCTTTGCGTTAAAATTAAGAGTTAGGATAAAGCATTGAATTAATTACTTTTCATTAAATTCGTGAAAAATCAAAAAGAAAATGAAGATCAAGTTAACCATCTGTCTTCTTGCGTTTCTCAATTTTTATGAAGCTCAGGAAAATATTACGTATCAGAAACCATCTGCAGAAATTCTTAAACTTGCAGATTATGACCGACCACCAAGTGTTTTGACCAATTCAAAAAAAGATTGGGTAATTTTCACTTACAGACCAACGTATAAAACTTTGGATGACCTTAATCAGCAGGAAATGAAACTGGGAGGTTTAAGAATCAATCCGGTGACGAATATTTCAAGTACGATTACGTATTCAAACAACCTGAAAGTTCGTAAAATGAATGATAAGACTGAAATTCAGGTAAAAGGTCTTCCGCAAAATCCAAAGATTACGAATACTAATTTTTCTCCTGACGAAAAGAAATTGGCTTTTACCAATACTACCGATAAAGGAGTTGAGCTTTGGGTAGTTGATTTGGAAACGGCAACGGCGAAAAAAATTACAAAAGATAATCTTAATGCAAACTTACATTATCCGTTTGTTTGGATGAAAGATTCCCAAAGTTTTCTGATAAAAGTGTTGCCTGAAAACAGATCACAATTGATTGATTCTTCAAAAGATCTTCCTACAGGTCCGATTGTTTCCACGGCAGACGGAAAAGTTTCTCAGAACAGAACGTATCAGGATTTGCTTAAAAATCCGCAGGATGAAAAGAATTTTGAAACACTTACTCATTCAGAATTGTATCATGTTGATTTGAATGGCAATCTTAAAAAGTTTAAAGACAAAGATATTTTTTATACGCTAAGTTATTCTCCAGATGGAAATTATTTAATGGCAACGACAATTAAAAAACCGTTTTCTTATATCGTTCCTTTGAGCAGATTTCCTTTGACTGCAAAAGTGTATGATGCAAAAGGAGTAGAAGTAAAGGTGGTAAATGAAGTTCCGCTTACCGAAATTATGCCTAAAGGTTTTTCATCAGTAAGAACCGGGAAAAGAGATATGACCTGGAGAGCAGATCAGCCTGCAACATTGATTTTTGCGGAAGCTTTAGATGGCGGAGATCAATCTAAAATTGTTGATTTCAGAGACGAAATTTTCACATGGAACGCTCCGTTTAATGATCAACCAAAATCTTTTTTTAAAACGAAACAAAGATATGAAGGCACAAGCTGGACGAATAATCACTACGCCATTGTTTCTGAAGGTTGGTACGATACAAGAAATACAAAATCCTATCTGGTTGATTTGAATAACGGCGAATCGAAAGTCATCGAAGACAGAAATTATCAGGATGTCTACAATGATCCGGGAAGTTTCAACACCACTAAAAATGACTTTGGAAGATATGTTATCGATATGAAAGGCGAAAAATCTTATCTGATTGGAGCCGGATTTACCAAAGATGGGCAACATCCTTTCATTGATGAAATGGATATGAAGTCTTTAAAAAAGAAAAGACTGTACACTTCAAATCTCAAAGGAGCTAAAGAAGAAATCATTGATATTATTGATCCTAAAAAAGGAGAGGTGCTAACAATTCAGCAATCGGCAAATCAGTATCCGAATTATTATAAGAAAAATATTAAGACTAATAAATCTGAGCCCGTTACGAATTTTGCCAATCCGTTTGAAAGCATTAAAGATGTTTATAAAGAAGTAATTACATACAAAAGAAATGACGGAGTTACTTTAACGGGAACGCTTTATTTACCTGCAAACTACGACAGAAAATCGAAAAAAGAAAAGCTTCCGTTATTAATCTGGGCGTATCCTACAGAATATAAAGACAAAAATACGGCCGGACAGAATACTCAGAATCCGAATGATTTTACGTTTCCATATTACGGCTCGTTCGTGTATTGGACGGCAAAAGGATATGCCGTGCTTGATGATGCTGCATTCCCGATTATCGGTGAAGGAAAGACTGAACCGAATGATACTTTCATTCCGCAATTGGTTGCCAACGGAAAAGCAGCCATTGATGCAGTAGACCAATTAGGATACATTGATCGAACAAAAGTTGCAGTAGGTGGACATTCGTATGGTGCTTTTATGACGGCGAATCTTTTAACACATTCCAAAGATTATGCGTGCGGAATTGCAAGAAGTGGTGCATATAACAGAACTTTGACGCCATTTGGATTCCAGAGTGAGCAGAGAAATTACTGGGATGTTCCGGAAATTTACAACACGATGTCTCCGTTTATGAATGCCGATAAAATGAAAACGCCAATGTTATTGGTTCATGGTGATGCAGACAATAATCCGGGAACATTTACTTTACAGACCGAAAGATATTTCCAGGCTTTGAAAAATCTGGGCGCCCCAGTGAGAATGGTTCTACTTCCAAAAGAATCTCACGGCTATGCCGCCAAAGAAAATATTCTTCATTTGCTTTGGGAACAGGATCAGTTCTTAGAGAAATGTCTGAAAAAATAATTATACTTAAAACTCGTTCTGTGGAGCGGGTTTTTTTATTGATTTAATTTAAATAATTCATATTCTATTCATTTTAGTTTTTGTAATTTTCTGCTGATAAAACTGAGTATAAATTATAGATATCGAAAGGCATCTATCTTAAATAAAATTATGTTAAGAACCAATCAAGATTTTTTAGATTATTTATGGGTACTTTATAATAGTCAGCAGCATAAAGGCAATATTATATTAGAATCCTTTGAAAAAGACGAAAAATTATTGACGCAGAATGAAGTCTCTGATAAAATAATGCTCATCAAAAGCGGAATTACCAAATGTTTTTTCACAGAAGAAAATAAGGAGGAATACATTGTTGAGTTTTTGGGAAAAGGTGAAATTCTCGGGGAAATTGAAATGATGAAAAATGTTCCGTGTATCTGCAGCATTGAAGCGATTACGGAAGTTTCTGTATTTACCGTTACCATTCCTTATTTTCAGTCGCTGATTAAAAACGATCTCAATTTAAACAACTTATTGCTTGATGTTTTTGCAGAACGTATTGTGAACACCTCAAACAGATCGTCTTATCAGCAACTTCATGCTACAGAACATACTTTGTCTCAACTTTTGGAACTCAAAGCAAAAGAAATGAAAATTTCAAAAGAAGATATGGCGTCTTATCTGGGAACTACCGTTAGAAGTCTGAATAAGGCTTTAAAAGATAATGAAAAGAAAAAATCTGTATGATTTAATGTAACCTAAAATCTTCCAGTATCTTTGTATAATACTGTTTAAGAAAAATGGAAGATTTAATATTCAGAGACGCACGACTTGAAGATTTGAAAAGAATTGTTGAAATTTACAACTCAACCATCGGATCCAGAATGGTTACGGCAGATACCGAAGAAATTTCTGTAGAAAGCAGACATCAGTGGTTTTATGAGCACAATCCTGAAAGAAGACCGCTTTGGATAGTAGAAGATACAGAAAATAATATCGTTGGTTGGGTTAGTTTTTCATCATTTTATGGCAGACCGGCTTATAACGGAACGGTTGAAGTAAGCATTTACATGGATGAAAATTTCCGTGGAAAAGGCTACGGCAAAAAGACCTTGCAATACTGTGTCGATAATGCCGGAAAATTTGGAATTAAGACTTTACTGGGGTTCATATTTCTGCATAACGAACCAAGCATAAAGCTTTTCCAAAACTTCGGTTTTGAAGATTGGGGAATTTTGCCAAACGTCGCAGTTCTGGATGGGATAGAACGTACTTTGAAAATAATGGGGAAAAGGATTAATTAATTTTGTCTATTGTTTTTCCAAAACTCCATTAGATGATTATACCAAAAGCTCCCGTCAATTTACAAAAATCGACGGGAGCTTTCTGAAAAAGTAAACTTGTACTTTTAGAAAAATCTAATTTTATTTTTTGAAATTAGGTTGTTTATCTTTTTCAATAAAAATATATCTGCTTTTTATTCCATTTTGCAACATCCCTTTTTTTCTGTTAAGTTCATCTACTGTCTCAATAGTTTCATTTTTAAAGTTGGCTTTACCTCCGTTTTTTATATTGTCAGAAAGCATTCTTGTAGGATTCAAGTATAAATCTTCGAGATAAGCGTTGAATTTTTGATTGCTCACCGTTATTGCTTGTTTGCCAAAATGAGTTTCCACAAAATCATTTGTGTCGTAAGTTTGTGACAATTTTACATTTTTTTTAAGCTGATAGATAAAATTTTTCTCAGCATCTTCCAAAAGGAATATCAGACCTGGAAGTCCACGAAATTTATAAGGTCCTTCCTTTATATTAATATCATTTGAGAACCATGCAATCCAATTTCTGCCTCCAAATTTGGTTACTGCCTTTTGAAGCTTATATCCATTGTAGTCTTTAGTTTCCTGCAAAAGTTTCCAAGACATTTCATCATTGGTCTTTACGACAAAATAGTCAAAAAAGTCTCTGTACCAATTATTTTTGTTAGAATTGATTTCTCTTGAGATAATCTGATCTGTTCTGGTGCTATATTTTGATACGGTGGTCTTTGCGGCTCTGTTAATAGAATCGTATTCAGCAAATGTTTGATCATAAAACTTTACCTTTTCAGCAGAGATATCCAGATTCATCAATGTTTTTCTGTAGTCTTCTGTAGAATCACTTCGGTACTGTAGCTCGTAAACAAATCTGTTCGTTTGAGATTGATAAAAAAGATTCATGATAATACCGATGAAAATAAGTGTTTTTTGCATTTTATTATTTGAAATGTTTAGCAAATATAATAATTATACACATTAAAGTGAATAATATTTAGTTTATTACAACTCTTTTTTCATCATCAAATCTGTCTGTTTTTCATCTCCGAACAGAAAAATATGTTGATCAAATTCTACAAAACCATTTTTTTTATAAAATTGTACAGCCCTGTGATTTTCTTCCCAAACTCCTAGCCAGACATATTTCAGGTTTTTATTTTTTGCAATTTCTAATGCTTTATCATATAAAATCTGTCCTACTTTTTTACCATGAAAATCTTTTGAAACATAAATCCTTTCGATTTCAAGAGAATTCTTGTCCTGCAATTCGGTTTGTGCATTTCCTGAATTTACTTTTAAATATCCTATAACTTCATTGTCAGACAAAGCAAAATAAAATTGAGAATTTTCGTTTTGAATTTCTGAGGTTAATTTTTCAGTAGTAAAACCTTCATTCAGATATTTTTCCATATTTTCTGCGGTATTGTGTGGTGAGAAAGTATCGAAAAAAGTTTGTTTGGCAATCTCCTGCAATGATTTTACATCTTTTTCATCAATTTTTCTAAGTATAATCTGTTCCATGATGTTATCTGATATTTTTATTTTTCAATTTTATAAACTACACCTTCCTGTCCATCAAAATCGAAGGCTTTTTCAAATTTGAGTCCGATTTTTTCTAAAACTTTTATGGATGCCATATTTTCTTTCATCGCTCTTCCGACAATCGTTTTTAAATGTAATTCATTAAAACCGTAATCCAGACAGGCTTTTGCGCTTTCTGTACCAAACCCTTGATTCCAAAAATGTTCAAAAAACCGAAATCCAATATCGGTTTCATCTAAATCTTCATCATATTTTAAGCCACACCAACCCAAAAATTGATTTGTTGATTTATTAATAACTGCCCATCTTCCATAGCCGTTTCTTTGGTAATCGGAGTAGTTTTCAAGAAATTCTCTGGCTTCATTGATGTCTTTAAAAGCAGAATTTCCTGTATATTTTATAACATTTAGATTTGAATTTAATTTATAGAAGTTTTCTGCATCGCTGATGTCAAATTCTCTGAGCAAAAGGCGGTTGGTTTCTAAGATTGTTTTCATCAAGCATTAGTTTCGAATTTTAAAGATAGCAAATAAGAAAGCGATCCAAAGACCGCTTTCAAATTTATATTTTATTTCCTTTAATCCGTCTTGCAGACATATTCAGGAAACGTTTTACCAGCATACATGCAGAAATCGTTAATCCCAATCCGAGCGCAATCCACATTCCGAAAGCGCCCATTTCCATGGTCACGCAAAGGAAATAGCCCAAAGGAATGGTAATCAGCCAATACGCAATAAATGTATAAATAGAAGGAATTTTCACGTCCTGCAAACCTCTCAACATTCCTAAAGCCGTTACCTGAATTCCGTCAGAAAGCTGGAATAAAGCTGCAATAATCATCAGTTTTGATGCTAAAGTTATCACTTCCACTTCTTCAGGTTTTGTAAAGAAGGTTGGCAAAATATTTCTTCCCACAATAAATACAAAGCCACAAATACACATGAATAAAAATGCAATTTTGAGGTTGTTGATTCCTATTTTTCTTAACTCAACAAAATTCTGTTCGCCCAGTTTTCTGCCGATCATTACCGTTGAAGCTACACTGAATCCGATACATAAATTAAAGGTAAATGAAGCCATACTCAACGCAATCTGGTGCGAAGCAATATCGTGAGCTGAAATCAATCCGCAGATAAATGCAGCTCCTGCAAATGCGGTTACCTCAAAAAACATCTGTAAAGCGGTAGGGAAACCTAATCGTATCATTTTCTCAAACATTTTCTTAGAGAAAACCTGCATTTTCAATGAAAATTCTTTGATGTACTGTCTTGTTTTTTTCTCTTTTAATAAAACGAAATAAAGAAAAACAACCATGAAAATTCTGGCAATCAAACTAGCTAAAGCAGAACCTTTCACGCCCATTTCAGGAAAGATCCAAAGTCCTTTGATGAAAACATAATTTAGAACAATGTTGATGACATTGGCAATAATTGTAGCCTTTGTTACTCCAATGGTGTACGACAAACCTTCAGAAACTTCTCTCAAAGTCTGAAATGCCATAAACGGAACAATACTGATTGCCATAATAGTTAAGAAATCAACCGTATCGGGAATAATTTTTGCGGGCTGCCCAGAATGATAGAGTAGCGGCATTCCCAAAAACAGAATTCCCATCAGAATAATTCCGACGGACATATTGATCACAAATCCATGACTGAAAACAGAATTGATCGTTTTGTGATCATGCTGTGAATGTGCTTCCGAAACCAATGGCGGAATGGCAAAAGAAAATCCCAATGCCAAAACAAACATCGAGAAAAAAACGGCGTTTCCTAAAGATACTGAAGCCAAAGCATCTGCGCCAAGTAATTTCCCAACGATAATATTGTCGAATAGGTTTACAGAAACCTGCCCAACTTGCGTAAGCATTACCGGAAGAGCCAATGTGAGGGCTTCTTTCGTGTAATTTTTATTTAAAAACTTCATAACAGTTCAAAAAAAAATTTGCAGCATAATTACTGCAAATTTTTATAATTTATTTTAATTAATAATTAAATTATTTTCTTACAAAACTTGCAACATCCTCTTCAGAAACAGAGCTTCCTCCAAGAATAATTAATCTTTCAACCACATTTCTAAGTTCTCTGATATTTCCGGTCCATGAAAGAGCTTTTAAAGCATCAATCGCTTTATCATCAAATTTTTTCATGGCAGTACCATGTTCATCAGCAATGATTCCCGAAAAATGATTTACCAAAAGACTGATGTCTTCCTTTCTTTCATCCAATGGCGGAACGTAGATTTCAATAACAGAAAGTCTGTGGTATAAATCTTCTCTGAATCTTCCCGCCTCAATTTCTGTCTGCATATTTTTGTTGGTTGCAGCCAAAACTCTTACATCCACTTTGATTTCTTTATCGCTTCCTACAGGAGAAACTTTACTTTCCTGCAATGCTCTCAACACTTTTGCCTGAGCGATAAGACTCATATCTCCAATTTCATCTAAGAAAATGGTTCCTCCGTTTGCCTGCTCAAATTTCCCCTGCTTGTCTTTAATTGCTCCAGTAAACGAACCTTTTACATGTCCGAAAAGTTCAGATTCAATCAATTCAGAAGGAATAGCGGCACAGTTTACCTCAATCATCGGTCCTCTTGATCTTTCACTTAGGTTGTGAATCGCATGAGCTACCAATTCTTTTCCGGCTCCGTTTGGACCTGTAATTAAAACTCTTGCATCCGAAGCGGCAACTTTTTCGATCATATCCTGAATTTTTTTCAAGGCAGCAGATTCACCAATCATTTGGTATTTTTTGTTGACTTTCTTTTTCAGGGTTTTATTTTCGGTCTGAAGATTTTTGTTTTCTTTCTTAAGAGTTTCCTTTACCAAGGCATTTTTCACACTTGTTATCAGTCTGTTGATATCAATTGGCTTGGAAATAAAATCGTATGCACCATCCTTTAAACACGAAACTGCAGAATCGATGTCGGCATGACCGGAAATCATGATGAATGTTGTTTCAGGTTTCAGGGCTAAACTTTGCTTTAAAAGCTCTGTTCCTGAAAGTTTTGGCATTTTGATGTCTGAAATCACCAATGCGAAATCTTCTTTCTCAACCTGTTTATAGCCTTCTAAACCGTCATCAGCAATGACAAATTCATAATCGGTTAATTCATCCGAAAGAATACTGTGAAGTACTCCGGATATTGCTTTTTCGTCTTCTACAATAAGGATTTTTTGCATAGTTGCAAATTTAGTTAATTTTTTGCTTGATTACTAGCAAATATCATTCCTAAATTTCACTTTGAATAATCTCTTCTTCCAAAAATTGCCGATCCTACACGTACCGAATTGGCACCGCATTCAATGGCAATAGGGAAGTCATCACTCATTCCCATCGATAAAGTTTCCATTTTTTGAATTTGGCTCAATTCATCAAACAGATTTTTTAAAACAGAAAACTCTTTTCTTATTTGATTTTCGTCTTCTGTAAATGTTGCCATTCCCATCAAACCTGTAATTTTAATGTTTGTAAATTCTCCTTTTATAAATTTATCAAACAAATCTTTGGCTTCAGAAATCTCCAAGCCGAATTTGCTTTCTTCTTCAGCGATTTTTACCTGAAGTAAAACTTTAATTGTACGGTTGTGTTTTGCAGCTTCTTTATTGATTTCGTTTAGAAGTTTCTCAGAGTCCACACTTTGAATGGTGTCAATAAATTCAGCAATATATTTTACCTTATTGGTCTGAAGATGCCCGATCAGATGCCACTGAATATCTTTCGGAAGCAATGGGTATTTCTCAGTGAGTTCCTGAACTTTATTTTCACCAAAAACTCTTTGTCCTAAATCATATACTTCCTGAATAGAAGAAACGGGATGTGTTTTTGAAACGGCAACCAATTCAACATTTTCCGGCAATTGATTTTTTATCGCTTTGTAATTTTCCTGAATACTCATGCTGCAAATTTCCGAATTTTAAAATAAAAAAAGATGTTTTTATATTAAATAATTCCCACAGATTACGCAGATTTACACGGATCAATGAGAATATTTAAAACATAAACATCTGTGAAAATCTGTGAGAGTAAAATATTAATTCAAAATCTCATTGATTTTCGGATAAGCCGAGACTTTTCTGAAAACAAAACGATTTGATTTCTGTAATTTTTCTATAAATAAATCTAACTCGTTAATCGAATCTGCATCGTTAAGATATTGGTCGTGCGTAAGGAAAACCAAATGTCTTGATGTTTTTTCAAGATCGTTAAAGAAAATGCTGTCTACTTTTTTCAGCATCGCTTCATGATTTCCTTTTAAATTCATTTTGTTCGTAGGTTTCCATTCAAGATCCCAACCGATTACTTTATAACCCGCTATTTTTAATTGATCTGCAGCTTCGGAAGAACTTTTGAGATCGGTTACATTAATGTTGTTGAGTCTCCAAATATTTCTTCCGGGTGTTCTTGCTATTTTTCCTGTAAGTTTTAAACTGTCTTTGGCAAGGTCAAAATCTTTTACGACCGCATCAGGATTTTTATAAAAATCTGAGTATTTGTTGTGGGCGTGTGTATAACTGTGATTAGCAAGCTCGATCAGCTGATCTGCTCTCATTTTTTCAAGATCGTCTTTTTGCCTTTTGCTGTCTGTGGCATGCTTTCCGACAAGAAAAGCGGTTGCACAGACGTTTCTTTTGTGTAATATTTTCAGAAGATTTTCGGTTCCTCGATTGGGGCCATCATCGAAAGTAAGATAAATTACTCTTTTATCAGAAGGGACATCTTCATCATCAATTCTTGGGACTTTTGCGACGGGAGGCTCTTTCGAAAGAATTTTTTCAGATTCTTTTACTTCGATTTTCTGATTGCAGCCGATAAATAATGTTGATACAGCACTCATTACTGCAAACACCCCGAGAAAACTCTTATTTCGAGTTTTTCCCGCAAAAGTTTTTTTCATAAAAATTAGTGGAAATTAAGTTGTTAAAAATTGTTAAATTTTACGAAGTAAAGTTAACAAAATTTATACCACAAAATAATTTTTTTTTTCACTTTTTAATGAAATTTTAATGAAATTATTTTTGAAGAATTTTATTCAATTCGATGGCATTTTTTACAGCGGCGGTTCCCCAAGTATTATTGAAGAAAACAAAACCTTTCCTTTTTGATTTTAAAATATTTTCAGCTAAGATTTTCATTTCATTTTCAGGATATTCAGATTTATAAAGAATTGGTTTTCCGTGGAGCCGATAATAAAAAAGTTCAGCATGATTAATGATGAAATCATCAGGTAGATTTCCGGGAAAACTTACTCCTGAAAAGATAATTTTTTTTGATCTTAAAATTGAATAAATTTCATCATTCCACCAGGAATCGTTTCGGAACTCTATGACATTGAGATAATCAAAATCTAAATTTTGAATGATTAAATTTAAATTCTCTTCCGTATTTTTAAATGAAGGCGGAAACTGATACAAAAAGCCCGACAGTTTTTCTTTTAAATGAGTTTGAATGTGCTCACAAAATTCTTGAATTTCTTCTTTACAATCTTTTAAACGCTTTTCGTGAGAAATACCTTTAGGTATCTTAATAAAAAATCTGAAATCTTCGGGAGTTTCCTCAAACCATTTCAATAAAGTTTTTGCGGTAGGTTTTCTGTAGAAAGTTGAGTTGATTTCAACAGCATTGAATTCTTTAGAATATAAAGTCAGAAAGTCTTTACTTTTCGCATCTTCGGGATACAAAGAACCTTTCCAGTCATTATTGTAGAAACCCGAACAGCCGATGTAGATATTTTCTTTTTCCATATTTTATTTGCCTCTTGTAGATTAAGCGGATTGAGCAGATTTAAATAGTCATTAAACAAAAATAATCTGCGCTATCAGCAAATCTGCGAGAGTTTAATTATTTTATTTCCAAATCCACAGAATTCAATCTCAATGAATTTAAAATCACCGACAGAGAGCTGAAGCTCATCGCAGCCGCTGCAATCATTGGTGATAAGAGAATACCAAAAAACGGATACAACAATCCTGCCGCAATCGGAATTCCCAAGACATTGTATATAAATGCAAAGAATAGATTTTCTTTGATGTTTCTTAATAATTTTTCACTTAAAATTTTTGCTTTTGCAATTCCTAAAATGTCTCCTTTTAGTAACGTGATTTCTGCCGTTTCAATGGCGACATCGGTTCCTGTTCCCATTGCAATACCAATGTTTGCCTGTGCAAGAGCGGGAGAATCGTTGATTCCATCACCGGTCATAGCTACAATTTTTCCTTGCTGTTGAAGCTTTTTAACTTCATTTAATTTGTCTTCAGGAAGACAGTTGGCTTTAAAATGTTTGATGCCCAGTTCATCTGCAACAGCTTTTGCAGTATTTTCGTTGTCTCCGGTCATCATGATGACATCAATTCCTTCATTTAATAAATGCTGGACAGCTTTTTTCGAACTTTCCTTGATTTTATCGGTAAAACTTATAAATCCTAAAACTTCGTTTTCCTGAGCGATGTATGAAATTGTGTGAGCTTTCGATTGAATTTCCGTAGCTTTTAGTTTCAATTCTTCAGGAATTTGAATTTTATTTGAAACTAAAAGATTTTCATTTCCTAAGTACACCTTTTTCCCATCAACAATTCCTTTTACGCCTTTTCCTGAAATGTTTTCAAACTTTTCGACTTTTTCAGCAGATATATTTTGGTCTTTTGCTTTTTTAATAACGGCACTCGACAAGGGATGCTCTGAGTTTTGATTCAATGAATAGGCTAATTTTAAAATTAAATCCTGATCAGATTGATTGATAGTTTGAATGTATTCCAAAGATGACTTCCCTTCGGTTAAAGTCCCTGTTTTATCAGTGATTAAAACATTTACTTGATTCATCAATTCAAGGGCTTCAGCATTTTTAATCAGAATTCCGTTTTTAGCACCTTTACCGATTCCAACCATCAAAGACATTGGGGTTGCCAAACCTAAAGCACATGGACAGGCAACAATTAAAACCGCAACCGCATTTACAAAAGCGAACAATGTTTTCTGACCTTCAGGACCAAGAATCTGCCATAGAATAAACGTAATTACCGCAATAAAAATAACAGCCGGAACAAAAACTTTTGCCACTTTATCGGTCAGTTTCTGAATAGGAGCACGACTTCTGCTTGCATCGTTTACCATTTTAATAATCTTGGAAAGCAAAGTTTCATCACCCACTTTTTCAGCTTTCATGATGAAAACCTGATTTCCATTGATTGTTCCGGAAGTTACCTGGTCGTCAATATTTTTTTCAACAGGAATGGGTTCACCGGTAATCATACTTTCATTAACGACAGAATTTCCTTCAATAATTTTTCCATCAACAGGAATTTTTTCGCCTGGTTTTACTTTTAATAAATCTCCAATTTTCACTTCAGAAAGCGGAACTTTTTTTTCTTCATTATTAACCATTAAATTAGCTTCATCAGGAGAAAGATTCATCAGTTCTTTAATGGCATTTCCTGTTTTTTTGTGAGCTAAAGCTTCCATTAACTGACCTAGAATAACCAAAGTCATAATCACACAAACGGCTTCAAAATAAAGTGGAATTTCATGATTGTGTCCCCGGATTTCATGTGGAAGCAAATTGGGAAAAGCCAAAGCAATAACACTGAAAATAAATGCTGCAGCTACGCCCAAAGCAATTAGGCTAAACATATTTAAGTTCCAGGTTTTAAATGAAACCCAGCCTCTTTTCATCAAAAACCATCCGGAATAGAATAAAACAGGAAGCGTAAGAATTAATTCGAAAATACCCTGAGTATAATGTGAAAATGGAAAATCGATTAACATTCCGCCCATTGACAAGATAAAAACCGGAATTGTAAAAGCTAAAGAAATAATGAATTTTCTTTTTAAAATATGATAGGTGTCATCAGTTTCTTCTTCACCTTTTTCGGGATATTTTACCAAATCCATTCCGCAAACAGGGCAACCAACGTTACTGTCATACGTTTTGCCTCCCTCACAAAACATCGGGCAATAGTATCTTCCCGCCTTATCATCGGTGACTTTCGGCGCTTCTTGTTGATGATTGTGATGATGAGAATGTGACCCAGAATTTTTAACCAAATCCTCTGTTATTTCTTCCAGGTGCATGTGACAGACCGGGCAATCTGTTTTTTCGTCATATACTTTGTCGTCTTCACAAAACATCGGACAGTAATATTTTCCGATATGGTCTTTAAAGTTTTCGGGAAGGTTGGTAGAAGAATAAGTTGGCTTATAATTAGGATCTTTTGCTAATTTTTCCTCGATCGGGACCAAGAACATATTACAGGTTGGACATCTTTTTCCCTGCTGGAAATACACTTTATCACCTTCACATTCCATCGGACAATAATAAACCGAGGAAGGAGAAACGCGATCCTGTGGTTTTACAAAAGTATGATCAGCTTTTTTAAGATCTTCAACCCTGTAATTTCCAATCTCAGAAAGTGATTGATTGATTTTCGTTAAATTAATCTCTTTATCTGATTGAATTTCAACGGTGCTGTTTTCAAGGTTGACAATGGCGGAAATTCCATCTAAACTATTCAGTTTTTCTGAAATTTTTTTCTGACAACCTGAACAGGTCATTCCTAAAACTTTATATTGTTGGTGCATGATTCTAAATTTATACGACAAATTTCCGAAAAGGATTTTGTACGCTGTTATAAATTTAAGGATAATGTTTACAATATTGTGGAGGTTGTTGGGTTGGGGAAGTGGGAGAGTTGGAGTGTTTTAGGGTCACTAAAATTGGATTTGTGAATGTGTTATTTTACGCTACAACGCTACAACTCTCAAACTTTATCAAGAGGTTTTCTGGTATGAACTTTCAGTTTTTTAAATTCGGTAGGAGTGAAGCCGGTAACTGTTCTGAATTGTGATGATAAATGCTGAACACTTTTATATCCTAATTTTCCGGCGATTTCTGTCAGATTAAATTCATTATAAAGCAACAGTTCTTTCACCTTTTCAATTTTTTGAAGAATGTAAAACTGTTCTACTGTGATATTTTCGTTTTGCGAAAAGGTTTTCGAAAGCGCACTGTAATCTTTGTGTAATTCGGAACTTAGAAATTTCGACAACAAAAAATTTTCATCAATATCAAGCTTTCCGATTTTAATAATAATAAGATTTTTGATTTTATCAACCAATTGATGGGCAGTATCTTTTATTCTTTCAAAGCCTGTTTCCAAAAGGCGATTTTCAATAAGCTGAATGTTTTTTTTTGAAATTTCAGATTCTGTTTCTACTTCGCCAAGATTAATGGAGTTTATCTTAATCTTAAATTCATTAAAAATATTTGAAACAGCAGAAATACATCTTCCGCAAACCATATTTTTTATGAAAATCTTCATAGTTCATCTTTAGGTTTAAGCCTATCTTTCACAAATTCAACCTGAGTTTTTCCGTGTGGAGCAGGATTTCCGTCTTCATCAAGATTTACCATTACAATTCTGTCGACAGTAATAATCGTCTGATGCGTCATTTTATTTCGAACCTGACAAGCGAGAGTAAGTGACGTAGAACCGAATTTTGTCACTTCAATTCCGATTTCGATAATGTCGCCCTGTTTTGCTGAGCTTACAAAGTTGATTTCTGATATAAATTTGGTAACGATTTTTTTATTTTCAAGCTGAATAACAGCGTATAAAGCAGCTTCTTCATCAATCCATTGTAAAAGACGGCCTCCGAAAAGTGATTGATTAGGATTTAAGTCTTCCGGTTTTACCCATTTTCTTGTATGATAATTCATGTTTTGTACTATTTTCCAATACAAATTTAGCTTTTTAAAATAATCTTTTCAAACAGTTGGCCATTAAAAAATTAGTGATAGTTTAACATTTATGTTAATAATTTTGAAATGGTTTTAATTAAATCATTAAAAAGTTTTGATTTGAAATTTTTAATTGTATCTTGCACCTGTTTATATTTGGAATCAATATCATGTTCATTTATTATGTTGCTTTTCTTTTATATACCAAACTTATATTAATTATTTAATTTTTTTTAAAATGAACATTTTTGTTTCAAACATCAATTACGCAACTAAAGAATATGAGTTGCACGACTTATTTGCAGAATTTGGCGATGTAGCATCAGCTAAAATTGTAACAGACAGAGAAACGGGCCGTTCTAGAGGTTTCGGTTTCATCGAAATGGGAGACGAAGAAGGACAACAAGCTGTTGAAGCACTTAACCAAAAAGAATTCAACGGTAAAATTCTTAACGTATCTGAGGCTAAGCCAAGAGAAGAAAAACCAAGAAGAAGTTTTGATAATAACAGAAGCGGTGGTGGAAGTTATGGTAACAACCGTGGTGGAAACGGTGGTGGTTACGGTAACAACAACCGTGGAGGAAATAACGGCGGTGGGAATCGTTGGTAAAAAAATGAAGCGGCTTTTAAGCCGCTTTTTTTATGTCTTTATTTTTGAAATCAATGAGCCCTGAAGATTTTAGATTTTATTTCTCTAAAAACTAATTCTCACTCTTTTTCTTCTTCTTTTTCTTATCCTTTCCTTTTTTATCTTTCTTAGGATTCAGAATCTCTTCAGCATATTCTAGCTTCGGTTCTTTAGTCTTCACAGGTTTCATCTCGATTTTCAGGTCGAAATAAGAGTGAAGATCTTTTTGTGAGATTAAATTTTCATTAAACAAAAATTCCAAAATCTCTTTTCCTGAATTATTGAAAAACTGGTGTGAAAGTTCTTTCAGTAAAAACTTTTTGTATTCTTCAAAAGGCACAATGACAGAATATTTGAAAATTCTTCCTTCTTTTTCTGTAGATAAATAACCTTTCTCAACCAATATTTTTAAATAGGTTGATACGGTATTTTGATGTGGTTTCGGTTCCGGATGTTGTTCCATTACATCCTTTAAATAAAAGGTTTCCAGCTTCCAAAATAACTTCATTAGGTTTTCTTCGGCAGAAGTAAGATGATTTATTTTCATATTTGAATTTAAATTTTATAAAATAAAAAGTAGCGTATTTTTACTTAATAGTAGTCTCCACAGGAATAACCTCAGTGGGTATATCGTTACGCTGATACTTATTGTTGCAATAAAGATAAATAAAAGATATTAAAAAAGCGATTCCGGCTCCCATAAATACCTCTTTTATGGTGTGTCTTTTTAAAATCACTCTCGTAATTCCCACTAAAATTGCAATTGCAAGCCAAACAAAACCTATTTTTATGTCAAAAGCAAAAAATAAAGCTGCCACAAAAACATTAAATGCTGTGTGCATCGAGCTTTTAATATATAAATTACTAAACTGCAAAGCGAATAGAAGAATCAGAATAAACAGCATTACAAAATCTATGAAACCATGTTTGATATAATTAAATAGTAAATATGAAATAATACAGACTGCTATGAAAATATATAGTGTTTTCCTCTGAACTCTGTTGGAAACATCCATATTGGTATATCGTCCCGTTTTTACATTCCAGACAATCCAAATAATGATAGGAAGAATGGTGATCAAAAGAATCGGCAAAAAATGAGTAACTGCATCTTTTAAAGTGTAATTCTGAATACTGAAATACACGAAATAAATAAACAGAGAAACTAATGGATTAAAAAAATCTGAGATAATTCTTGAGATAATATGCAGTAACGAGGTCTTTTTTTCTTCCATAAATTAGTTTGAAATGTAAATATAACATTATAAGTAAAAAAACTATTGCTGCGCATATAATAAAAACGAAGTTTTTTTTATATTTTTGCTCAACTATTTCATAATAAATAAGCAAGAAGCTCGCACATGAAAGAATTTTCTAAAGAGGTATACCTCAAGTGGTATGAAGATATGACAATGTGGAGAAGGTTTGAAGACAAATGCCGTTCTCTTTATCTAAAACAAAAAATCAGAGGTTTTTTACATTTGTACAACGGCCAGGAAGCTATTCCTGCTGGTTTTACGCATGCAATGGATTTAACAAAAGACAGTATGATTACTGCATACAGATGTCACATTCATCCAATGGCGATGGGGGTAGATCCTAAAAGAATCATGGCTGAACTTTGTGGTAAAGCGACAGGTACATCCGGAGGTATGGGTGGATCTATGCACATTTTCAGCAAAGAACACCGTTTCTACGGAGGTCATGGTATTGTTGGAGGACAAATTCCATTGGGAGCAGGTATTGCTTTCGCAGATAAATATTTTGACAGAAAAGCAGTAAATATTTGTTTCTTCGGAGACGGTGCTGCAAGACAAGGTTCTCTTCACGAAACTTTCAACATGGCAATGAACTGGAAGCTTCCTGTAATCTTTGTGGTTGAAAACAATCAGTACGCAATGGGAACTTCTGTAAAAAGAACAGCTAACCACGAAGATATTTACAAACTAGGTTTAGGCTACGAAATGCCTTGTCTTGCAGTAGATGCAATGGATCCTGAGAAAGTAGCTGAAGCTGCTTACGAAGCTATTGAAAGAGCAAGAAGAGGAGACGGACCTACTTTCATTGAAGCTAGAACTTACCGTTTCAGAGGTCACTCAATGTCTGATGCTGAACCGTACAGATCTAAAGAAGAGGTTTCAATTGCTAAAAACGATGACCCGATTGAATTGATCAAAGCAAGAATTTTGGCTAATAATTGGGCAACTGAAGAAGAATTGGAAGCTGCTGATAACAAATCGAGAGATTTCGTAGAAGAATGTATCGAGTTTATGGAAAATTCTCCATATCCGGATGCTGAAAAAGTTTACGAATATGTTTACGCTCAGGAAGATTATCCATTCTTAGATAAATTAGAAAACTAAAAAATAATAATTAATAATTAATTTGGCATTTGAATTTGAGTTTCCCTAATCTCAAATCTCGAATCTCAAATCTCAAATCAATATATATTATGGCAGAAGTGATTACAATGCCACGTCTTTCCGATACAATGACGGAAGGAAAAGTGGCTAAATGGCATAAAAAAGTAGGAGATAAGGTAAAAGAAGGAGATATTTTAGCCGAAATCGAAACTGATAAAGCAGTACAGGATTTTGAATCTGAAGTTGAAGGAACACTTTTATATGTTGGCGTTGAAGAAGGTTCAGCTGCTGCAGTAGATTTAGTTTTGGCGATTATCGGAAATGAAGGAGAAGATATTTCAGGATTAACAGGCGGAGCAGCTGCTCCGAGTGCTGCTTCTGAAGACAAAAAAGAAGAACCAAAAGCAGAATCAAATGATACTGCAGCTGAAGAAACTTCTGCGGAAGTTCCGGCTGGAGTAGAAGTGATTACAATGCCTCGTCTTTCTGATACCATGACGGAAGGTAAGGTTGCTAAATGGCATAAAAATGTTGGTGATACGGTAAAAGAAGGTGATCTTCTTGCTGAAATCGAAACCGACAAAGCTGTTCAGGACTTTGAATCTGAATTTAATGGAATTTTATTAAAGCAAGGTGTTGAAGAAGGTGGAGCTGCCCCTGTAGATACCGTTTTGGCAATTATCGGACCTGAAGGAACTGATGTTTCTGCGGTTGGTGCTCCAAAAGCTGCTGCTAAATCTTCTGACAAGCCTGCTGAACAAAAATCTGAAGCTAAAACAGAAGAGAAAGCGACTCCGGCAGCAAATACTTCATCTTCAGACAGAGTTGCAATTTCTCCATTAGCTAAAAAAATGGCTCAGGATAAAGGCGTTGATATTAATTCTGTACAAGGTTCAGGAGAAAACGGAAGAATCGTTAAAAAAGATATTGAAAATTATCAGCCTTCTGCAAAACCAGCATCTTCAGCTCCGGCTGCAAGTTCGGCTGCTGCTCAGGTTGCACTAAGTTTCGTTCAGGGAGAAGATACAGAATCTCAGAATTCCCAGGTAAGAAATATTATCGCTAAACGTCTTTCTGAAAGTAAATTCTCTGCGCCTCACTATTATCTGATGGTTGAAATCAACATGGATAAGGCGATTGAGGCTAGAAAAGAAATCAATTCATTACCTGATACTAAAATTTCTTTCAATGATATGATTATTAAGGCGACTGCTGTTGCTTTGAGAAAACACCCGCAGGTAAATTCAAGCTGGGCAGGTGATAAAATCATTCATAGAGGAAACATTAATATCGGTGTAGCGGTTGCAATTCCTGACGGATTGGTTGTTCCTGTGCTTAAGAATACAGATCATATGAACTATACTCAGATTTCTGCTGCTGTAAAAGATATGGCTGGAAGAGCTAAATCTAAAGGTCTTAAAGCAAACGAAATGGAAGGTTCTACATTCTCAATTTCAAACTTGGGTATGTTCGGAATTGAAACGTTCACAAGTATCATCAACCAACCAAACTCTGCAATCCTTTCTGTAGGTGCAATTATCGAGAAACCAATCGTTAAGAACGGACAAATCGTAGTTGGAAATATCATGAAGCTTTCATTAGCTTGTGACCACAGAGTGGTAGACGGAGCGACTGGAGCTCAGTTCTTACAAACTTTAAAAACGTATTTAGAAAGTCCTTTAACATTGTTACTGTAACTTTTTGAAATATAAATAATTAAAACCTCTCACTTCGAGAGGTTTTTTTGTGTTGTTATGATCATAAAATCAAAAACTATTCAATAGAAAACTTTAAATATTGCCCGATTCGGTAAAAAGATATATTTTAGTAAAAAATCTAAATGTAGAGAAATATAAAAGGTTTACTTGATGATCGGGCTGATCCAAATAAAGGAATAAGAAATCTTTTAGCCAACGGCGGAACAGTTGAGTTCAAAGATGCTTCAGGCAACACCAATAAGATGATGAAAGATATAGAAAAAAGAAAAAAAGAAGCATATCTTAAGAACAACAATATACTTGAATTAGATCTAATAAAATAATTATTAAAGCATTTTTTGAATGAAAACCTTTAATACAATATTTGCTCTCATTATAACAACAGTTTTGTGGGGACAAAATCAACGTTTTGTATACGAATATAGATTCATAAGTGATTCTACCCAAAAAAATGAAGTGACTTCAGAAATAATGTTACTTGATATTGCAAAGAAAGGCTCAAAGTTTTACAGCCATAAAAAAAGCATTGCAGATTCTATACATCAGGATAGAATAAAAAAGCAAACAAGGGATTTTACAGGAATAGATTATGGGCAGGTATCGTTTGTAGTTGAAAAATCATATCCGGAATACAATGTCACTTTTTACAATAATCTTGATATGAATAAATATAAAGTTTCTGATAACAGGAAATTGGAGTGGAGGATTTTGTCTGAAAAAGAAAAAATAGGGGAATTCAGTACCCAGAAAGCTGTTTGTCATTTTGCAGGCAGAGTCTGGACAGCATGGTTTACTCCGAATATCCCGATTCAGGATGGACCGTATAAGTTTAATGGTTTACCAGGAATAATTATTAAACTGGAGGATAAAACAAAAAGCCATTCATTTGTTTTGAAAGAAGTTAAAAAACTAAGACCTGATCAGGAATGGGTAAGTGATTCTGAAAAGAAGGTATTCGGTAGTATTATTTCGATTGACGAGGAAAAGTACAAAAAACAGTTTATTGATAGCAGAGAAAATCCTACGAAAGGTATGCGACAAATGATGTCTGGAAGCACGAAAATGATAATGGTAGATGAAAGCGGAAAACAGCTGGATATTGAAAAGATTTTGAGAGATAAAGATCGTGCAGCCAAAGAAAATAATGCGAAAGACAATAATCTTCTTGAGCTTGATCTGCTTAAATGAAAATAAAAAAACCTGTTGACATTTGTCAACAGGTTTTTTTATTTTATCGATTATCTTGCTCTCCAGTGTGTGCCGTTTTTTGGTGGATTTTGAGGCGGATCTGCGTCGTTGTTACCAGGAGTTGTGTCTGATGAAGAATCTAATACACCTCCAATAAAACTTTTCGGAGTAATGATTTTAATTGTATCTTCAGCGGTTGTTTTCCAATGAGTACCATTCTTCGGTGGATCATTGTCATCATAATTTGGAGTCGAACCAGTAGAATCTCTTGCATTCATCTGATTTTCATCCTCGTGTAAAGAAACCTGCTCCTCTTGATCGAAAGTTTCTTCACCCTGCCTACAGGCAATACTTGCAAGCCCAATTAACATTAAGCTGAAGGTTGTTAATTTTAATTTCATTTTATTCTAGGATTAATGATTTTAATTTATTTCTTAATTTAGATTCTCGAAATTACTCAAAAACATATATACGATGCAAATATATGTAGGTTTGATTTATAAATTTTTACACTCATATGATTACGTTTTTTTACTAGCTTTTAATTTAATTTAATAAACTCCTTACTGCAAAATAGCTTATCATAAATACTTTTTGTGTATTTTTGAATAAAATTTATCGGGAAATATCTGATGATAAAAAGAATTTTTACAATTTTAGGCTGTCTATTTGCAGCTTTACTATATTCACAGGATTTTTATTCAAATCTCAGAGAAAAATATTGGGTATATGAAGAAAATGATCCTCGAGCCTTTGTGTATATTAATCAATATATAAAAAGAGCAAAATCCGAAAAAAATTATTCTGAATTATTTCAGGCATATAAAGACGGAATATTATATTCGGAAAACAAAAAAATAGCATATGCAGATAGCGCAATTGTAGCAGCCAAAAAATCAGCGAATAATGATCTTATAGGTGACGGATATTTAAGTAAAGGAGCAATTTATTATTTTAATCAGCGCAAATTTCAGTTCGCTTTAGAAGAATATTTAAAAGCTTATGAATATTTAAAGGATTCAAAAAACGAATTTTTAAAATATCAGAATATTTACCATATCGGAGTTGTTAAAAGTTATTTGGGCTATCATGATGAAGCATTGAAAATTTTTGAGGAATGCATAGCTTTTTTCGAAACAAAAATTGATGGTGATATACACGATAACACAGTTTTTAATAATACAAAAGGATATTTAAACTCTTTACATCAGGCAATTATTTGTTATCAGGCGCTCGGTAAGAACCAAGAGGCGAAAAAAATGCTGGATGAAGCTGCCAAAAAAATTCCTCAAACAAAGGATTTTTATTTAGAAAAAAGTTATTTTCAAAAAAGCTTAGGAGTTTCTGAGTTCAAGAATAAAAATTATACGCAGGCCATTAAATATTTTGATCAAGCATTGCCTGAACTTCTAAAAGTAAATGATTTCAGCTGGGCTTCTTATATTTATTTTTATAAAGGTAAAAGTTATGAAATCCTTGGTAATCAAGATCTTGAAGTTGATAATTATAAGAAAGTAGATTCCATATTTAATAAAAACAAATTCATTCTTCCTGAATTGCGAAGTAATTATGAAGAGCTTATTGAATATTTTAAAAAAAATGGCAACCATCAAGAAGAATTATATTATACCAATCAGCTTTTGAAAGTTGATAGCGTTATCGCTTCAGATTTCAAGCATCTTTCTACCAGAATTTATAAAGAGTATGATACGAAGATGCTCATGGAAACAAAGGAAAATCTGGAAAAAACCAATTCTTACAGTAAATTACTTTTGTTTATTTGCCTTGCTATAATTGCTGCTTTGGGGGTGATTATGTATTATAGAATAAGAAAGCAGAAGAATATTCAGAAAAACTATGATGATCTTTTGATTAAGCTTGAAGAAACAAGTAATCAACCAGAAGTTGTTCCCATACCTATAAAAACAGAAGTTACAGATACTGCAGACAAAAACATCAAATTTGATAGCAGTATTGTAGAAAAGCTTTTAAACGATATTCAGGTGTTTGAAAATAATCAGGGTTATCTGGAGCAAGGTCTTACCCTTAAGAAGCTTGCAGAACAATTTAAAACCAATACATCTTACCTTTCGCAAGTAATTAATGAATATAAAGGCAGTAATTTCAATTCTTATATTAACGCTTTAAGGATCAATTATGCAACTCAAAGAATCTATCAGGATAAAGAATGGAGAAAATATTCTATAGAACATATTGCATCAGCTGCAGGTTTTAGCAACAGACAGAGCTTTTCTAATATATTTCTTGAGCAAAACGGAATCAGACCTGCTGATTTTATTAAAAAGAGAATGAAAGAACTGGAAGATCAGAATAATTCTTAAGTTTAAAATAACATTTATAATTCAAAATAAAAACCGAACCTTCAATGAAAGTTCGGTTTTCTTATTAATAGAATGTGAATGTTTGGTGTATATTTTAATTTCTTATTTCAGTTTCATAATCTTCTTCAGAAATTGTAGAGAACAGGGTTCCTCTCCCTAGATTGTCAGAACCCTGATTGTTCTTCTACATGAAAACTGAATGATGAAAAGTTATATATATGAATGATAAGGTGTCTTGTTTTATCTGTAACAAATATAGAATCATAAATCTGCATCAACAAGTTATTGCAGGTGGTATTTATAAATATTTACGTAATAATTTATGAAAAACAACTGTGTTTTTACCTTTCAAAGTGTTGATTTCTAGATGTTTTTACTTGTTGTGAGAATTATTGAAAATAAAATTTTAAATTCATTTCAAATGTTGTCCAAATCTATTTTCTAACTGAAATTTCTCCAGATTATTTAGAAATAAAGAATGGATGACCAGAAATAATTAGATATATCTTTAAAAATTACAATAAAAAAGCTGAATAATCAAATCATTCAGCTTTTGTATTTTTAAAATTTTTAACTAATCTAAAGGCCGTCTTCCTGAAATAATATTGTAAAGAACTACAATAATAGCAATAACCAGTAAAACATGAATCAGATAACTTGTACTGATTCCCGGGATCACGTTCAGCATTCCTAAAAGCCAAACAACAATGCAGATCACTGCAACTAACCATAATACACTTTTCATAATAATATTTTTTTAAGGTTTATGTAATATTGTTAGCATATTGTGTGCCTTTTCTGTTTTTCAGGTGAAAAAATTAAAGATTAAACATGATGAGCCACATCTTCATCTCTAATATTTTATAATCCGGGTTTATGAAAGCATCATTTTAGAATCATTAAAAAAGAAAGGCTTCAGAATATCTTCAAAATTATAAAGACCATTTGATCGGTTTTTTAAATTTCGTGCAACAAAAAGAGCACCGCTTCCAAACGCTTCCCGCGAAATCGATTCATGTACAAGGCGAACTGTTTGATAAGGAAAGCCAAAAATCACTTCATGCTTACCTACAATTCCGCCTGCTCTCACCGAGTTGATACTTGTTTCTTCAATATCGAGTGTTTCAGCAATTTTTATCGCTGTGCCTGAGATTCCTGCTTTAGCCTTAAAATGTTCTTCAACGACTTCTATGTCGACATCAGGAGCAATATTTTTCAGAAGACTGGCTGCAAATAAAAGATAGTTAACTCCGAGAGTAATGTTGGGCGACCAAAAAACCGTATTTTTTTGTGATAATTCCTGAAGAAATTTTTTTTCTTGGTTTCCGTAATGTGAGATTGCCGAAATTATTTTAATATTCCTTTCAGATGCTGCTTTGCCATATAAATAAATACTTTCAGTGGTAGAAAAATCTATAATTATATCTACAGGTCGATCATCAAATAGCTGAGTTATTTCAATGTTTTGTAATGAGAAAATTTCGGCAGCATCAGAAGATTCTACTTCCAAAAAATCTTTTGCCGAAAGATTTTCCATATTTGTGCTGTTTCTCAAAATCCATTCCAGTGTAAAATCGGGACTTTGCAGTATTACATTTGCTACAGCCTTTCCTGCTTTTCCAAATCCAATTAAACCTATTTTCATATAATAAAATTTTGTAGTGTTTGTAATTTTAGAATAGGTAAGATAAGGAATTATTTTTGAAACCTTTGCGAATGAAAGTATATGCTTGAAAATGAGATAGTTGAGTTACTACAAAAATTAAACCCCCCGTAAACGGAGGGTTTAATAAAAACACAAATGATGAAAAAAAAATTTTCACTCCAAATATAGGCAAATTTTTGGAACCACATTGCCTTTTTTCAGAGATATTAATTATTTTTTTTAAAGTTATATGATCTGTCCTCTAAATCAAATAAATAACTTTAGAAAAAAATGCAATCGATTTCACAATTTATAATAATCTTAAATCAACATTCTATATATGCTTAATAAATTTTTTTCATATTTCTTTATTATTTTCTCTTTATGACATAATGATTTAAATCATTCTATGTCAAATGTATTGATAATCAATGTTAATAATAGGTTATTATTTGTTACATATATTTTATTTGTTAATATATTTTCATTTAAATGTGACTTACATTAAATTTGTGTGAAATGATAAAAAATGATGATTAAAAAATATTATTCTTTTCATCCTTCAGGAGAGAATATGTTCGTCAACCATGATGAATATTGATGTTTTAAAATCACTTAAAAGCAAAATATTAATTAACTAATGAAGCCGAAGAAAGTTCCCGGAATTCCATCGCAGGTAAGAGGTGGTTTTCAAGACACAGAAAGTATAAAAAGATTTAGCAGTTCTGAAGAAGTAGATTTTAAATTTGATATTCTTAAAGACCGTTTTTTTGAAATCAATAACTGGAATAATTATAGCCAAGGATGTATTTCAAAATTTGAATTATGTGACAATACAGGAGAATCTGTACGCAGATCACCCAAGATTGGTGATTATATCAAGATCTTGCTTACTAAAATAAATAATCCTGAAATTGAAGATTACCATTGGGTCCAGATTGATATGATTGATAAGAGCAATCCGAATCGCATAATGTTGCAGTGCAGACCGTCTAAATTACCGGGTAATGAGTTTGCGGGAAAAACAATTCATTTTCATTCTGCAGCATCTACATCTACTTTTGTGATTTCTAAAGGAAATGATTACATCAAAATGGCAATTTATGAAAGAAATCAGCAGCCCAACAAAAATACAAGCTTTGCCAATAGCATTAAGAATATAGTAAGCTCTGTAATCGGGACATCCAAAATCCAATGGAAATCTCTTGCAGACGGACTCATTAATATAAATTAATACCACATCTTCAAGGTTTTTGATTAAAAAGCATACAATTTGTATATCTCTTTTAAAGATAATCAGCGTAATCTTTTTATGCTGATTTTTTATTTAAAAAAATATCTATGAATACTGAAATTTTAGGATTAATTGCAGGTGGACTTACATCTATTGCTTCAATGCCACAGCTTATCAAAGTAATCAAAACTAAAAACGTTGAAGATCTTTCTTGGCTTATGCTTTTGATCCTGGTCACCGGACTTTCACTTTGGGTATGGTACGGAATACAACAGGATGAGTTACCAATTATCCTTTCAAATTCCTTTGCCGTTATTGTGAATCTTGCGTTGTTGGTTTGTTACTTTATTTATAAAGATAAATGAAAATTATGATAATGATTAAATTATGACTTCGATCATAACGTAAGAAGAATAAACTTCTTAGTTTTGGTTATATAGATAAGTATCAATCCAGATTAGTCATATCTATGTTTTTAACTCAAGTTTAGGACTGTCATCTCGGATGTCAGTCTTTTTTATTCATAAACTTAGATACCACAAACCTTATTATTGGCAACACTTTTGTTTTAACTGAAACAAAATATTACTTATGAAAAATGCAATAAAAGTGGCTTTAGGAATTGTTGCCGGAGGAAGTCTGGTTTATTTGGCCAAAAAGATTAAGCAAAGAAAAGAAACAGAAAATCTTTTTACAGCACCAGACGGAAACACTTACAAAGAAAATCAAAGCTACAGAACTGCCGATGGTGAAGTTTTCAAGAATGGAAAAAAAGTTCATATTCAGGTTCCGACAAATTCAGGAAATCATCAAAATAGAGTAGATCCGGGTTTTAATAATCAACATTTAAATGAAAAAGCAAACCTGCCAAAACCGGAAGTTGCCTATCATCAAAGAGGTGACAGACACAGATAAAAATTAGCAATCATTTGCATTGTAATTGGCTTTTTCCAATTCGTCTTCCATTTTATCAATCTCAGCTTTGGTCGGTTTCAATTTTTTTAAACTGACCTTAAGCTGTTTTTTCCCATCCGGAGAAATCCACAATCCCTGAAGATCATCGTTATCCCTTTTTAGTAACATAATTCCGGTATTGTAATGCTCTACAAAAGTATATTGCTGTGCTTTTTCAGAAAAAGTAGTATCCAGAAGAATCCAGTTTCCGGCTTTATTGTCGGTGTATTTGTAAACTCCTGAAGCAACTATCTTTGGGCAGCCTGTTTCTTCTATTTTCAAATAAAAAGAAATATTTATTTTTCCGTCAATGGTTCCCAGATATTTTTCCTGTGCAATAATTTGTTGCGCATTGATCGATAGTGACAAAAACAACATAAACAGCGTTGTAGTTATTTTCATTTTGTAGTTTTAATTTAATGCTGAAAATTAATGAATTTTATTTATTCTTTGTTAATCATTAATTGCGATATTTTATCATCATTAATTTTTTTCGACTGGCTTGTTTTTTGAAGCTTTCTGTTTAAAATCTCACTATGCTTCTATCAGCTTTTTTAAGTTTCAGTTGGAAAGAGTTATTTCTCGGAACTGAAGACTGGGCTTTTCTTCTGGAAATTGTTCTAAGAACAATCATTATGTTCCTCACCATTATCATCGGACTTCGTGCTTTGGGAAAAAGGGGAGTGAAGCAGCTTTCGATTTTTGAGCTGGTTGTAATTATAGGTTTAGGATCTGCAGCAGGAGACCCGATGTTTTATAAAGAAGTCGGGATTGTTTCTTCCATAATCGTTTTTATTGTCATCATTATTTTATATTCTACCATTACCAAGCTCATCGGAAGATTTAAAAAAATTGAAAACCTATTGGAAGGAAAAGCAATGTGCCTTATCGAAAATGGTATTTTTGCTATTGATAACTTTAAAAAAGAAAATCTCGGAAGCGACGAATTTTTTGCAGAATTAAGGTTAAAAAGTGTTTCACATTTGGGGCAGATAGAATTTGCCATTGAAGAAGTTTCCGGTGATATCAGTGTGTTCTTTTTTGAAGATGAAAAAGTAAAATATGGTCTTCCGATTATGTTGCATTCTTTGGATAATCCGATTAGAAATATTGAAAAGCCAGGTCATTATTCATGTACTTTTTGCGGATATACAGAAGAAAAAACTTCTGGAAATGCAGGAAGTTGTAAGAATTGCGGAAAGCATAATTGGGTGGAAGCAAGTAACAGACTGAGAATTACCTAAAAAAATCCCCGGCTTTTCAGTCGGGGAAAAATTTGAAGTATATAATTTTTAATGGTTTCAGAAGTTCAGCCTAAACTGCTGCTTTATGAAACGATGGCTTAAAAAAAGCCGTGGTCTCTTTACCAAACAGGCATGAAAAAATATTTTGAAATTCATGTATGTATTTACACTTGATCGTGTTTCCGTAAATTTTCAGACCTTCTACAATCTTTTTAGAATTTAGATCAATATCATATTTGATAAATGATTCCGGTCTTTCATAACGTATTTGGTGATCCGAAGCATAAGTTCTCATGAAACCGAATTTTTCCAGCCAATCTCCTGTAATCTGAATAGGATTGATTTTTTCTGCCGGTAAAGAAATTGTCTGACTGTCATTCTCGATTTTCACAAAATAATCGTTGTTTTTTTGGAAAATCTCCGTAATCGTAAAAATCTCGTTTCTGTACTCGACAAGATTTTTAATTTTTAGATCTGTAACTTTCATTTTATTTTGATGTGGTGTTAATAATGTTTGCTAAAGACTATGGTTACAAATACTATGCCTCACATCATTGATGTGGTATGTAAATGCTTTTAATTTAGAATAATTCTGTAATTAATTCAAAACAGACCGTTTTTTTAATTATTTTAATCTTTAACAGCTTTTTTATAAACCTCGAGTGCTCTGTTTCTTGCAAAACTATGCTCTACGACAGATGTAATGTCAGCATAATTCTTCGGCAACCATTTTTTGATATATTTCCCATCATTATCAAATTTTTTAGTCTGCTCACTCGGATTGAAAATTCTGAAATACGGAGCTGCATCGCAACCGCAACCTGCAGCCCATTGCCAGTTTCCGTTGTTGGATGAAAGTTCATAATCTAAAAGTTTTTCTGCAAAATAAGCTTCGCCCCATCTCCAGTCAATCAGAAGATGTTTGGTAAGAAAACTTGCGGTAATCATTCGAACGCGATTATGCATAAATCCGGTTTCGTTAAGCTGTCGCATTCCTGCATCAACGATAGGATAACCGGTTTTTCCTTCGCACCACAGCTTAAATTCATCCTCATTGTTTCGCCAATTGATTTTTTCATATTTTTCTTTAAAACAATGCTTCACTACTTTAGGAAAATGATAAAGAATCTGCATGAAAAATTCTCTCCAGATCAACTCGTTCAACCAAATTTCATTGTGCTCTGAAGCATATTTTACACATTTTCGGATTGAAATCGTTCCAAAACGTAAAGCAATTCCCAATCTTGTTGTTTGATCCAAAGCCGGAAAATCTCTGTTTTTCTCGTAAGATTCTATTATTTTTTTATCAAAAACCGGCTCTTCGAAAACCATATCTGTTTTTTCGAAACCAATTTCTTTGAGGGTGTGAATTTTTTTAGATTTAAATGAATGAAAATTCTGAAAATTTGTTTGGATTGAATGAATTTCAGTCTGATGAAATTTCTCTTTCCATTTTTTTGAATAAGGAGTATAAACAGTGTATGGCGAACCATCGTTTTTTACAATTTCATCTTTTTCGAAAATGACCTGATCTTTATAATCTTCAAAATGGATGTCATTCTTTTTGAGAAAATCCGCAATTTCTTGGTCTCTTTTAATAGCTTGAGGTTCGTAATCACGATTACAGAAAACGGTTTCTACATCAAATTCTTTTATTATTTCTTTAAAAATTTCAATCGGTTTTCCGTAATAGGTTTTGATTCCGGAATTGTGATTTTTTAATTCTTCATGAATTTCTGTCAAAACCTGATGGATATAATCAACTCTTCGATCGGATTTATTTTCAAGCTGATCTAAAATTTCTGTATCAAATATAAAAACCGGAATTACTTTTTGTTCTGATTGTAAAGCCTCATTCAGTCCCGTATTGTCATTCAATCTCAAGTCTCTGCGAAACCAGAATATATTAATTTTGCTCATGTTTTTTAAATTTATGAAAAAAGAAAAGATTCCAGAGGATCATTTCGTAACCGTAAACCGTATCTTCGATAGGAATGGTTAAAATCCGGAAGCCAATAAAATCTTTCGGGTTATAATTCACAATCGGAGATTCGAGTCCTGTTCCTGTAAGAATTCCGTTAACGGCTAAAAAGCCGGGCATGAGAACAAGGTAAATAAATGATGCTTTGCCGATCCATTTTACTTTTAGAACAAAATAGAGAACAATTAAACTGATTGCCGTTGTCAAAAAAGTAACAAATGAGTAAATTTTATCTTTAAAAATTAAGGCTAAAACAAAACAGGCAATTACTGAAATGATGACAAAAACTTTTTCAATAGATGGTTTCCAATCAAGGTTAAAAAATTTATCCAAACAGAAATACGTGAAAACGCAGGAAAAAGGAATGCAGATGAAAAACAGCAATTCTTCGATCGGAAGACCAATGTAACGGACTCCGATCAAATATTTATCATTAAACCACCAAACTCCATTGGCGGTAAACCAAATATCCCAGGCAATAAAAAATACAGCGACAATAACCGATGCCAATAAAAATGCTTTGAAATGTTTGTTGAATTTAATTTTCGGATGAAAAGAAAATATAAAACAGATGATGATCGTAAAAAAATTAATTGCCAAATAAGTGTATTGCCACATCTATGCTTTATTTTTATTAAAGTACATTCTGAAGTATTTCACAGGAACCCAAAGAAAACCAAAACATTCGCCATGTTCTTTCCCGGTATGTTTATGATGCTGTTTGTGACCTCTCCGGATTGCCAGCAAATATGGGTTTTTTGTATCTCTCAAAATCTTGAAACGCTGATGAATAAAGATGTCGTGCACAAAGAAATAAGCCATTCCGTACAAGGTAATTCCTATTGCGATGTAGAAGTATGCATTAAAATTATTAATGGTTCCGTAATACATCAAAGCAATCGTCGGAATTGCAAAAATGGCGAAAAAATAATCGTTCCGCTCCATTTTTCCGTCATTGCTGTGGTCGTGGTGATCGCGGTGGAGCGTCCACAAAAAGCCGTGCATAACATATTTATGAATAAGCCATGTCATTCCTTCCATCACGAAAAATGTAACTAAGACAATTAAAAAATTCATGTTACTTTTTATTAAAAGTTTTTTCTAAAATTTGAAAACGATAATCAAAAATGTCTTCCAGCTTTTTTTTCACCATCAATTTGTGGGCAATTTCTCCCAGAAATCCAAAAGGAAGTTCATAATTCACATTATCCACCATTAAAACCCCATTTTCATTCGAGACAAAGAAATGACGATGATGCCACATTTTGAAAGGACCTTTGTTTTGAAAATCGGTAAACATTTTTTTTGATTCAACTTCAGTAATGACGGTTTGCCATTTCAGTTTTACACCAAAAAGCGGAGAAACATAGTAATCGATGACCATTCCTTCATAAATTTCGTCTTCATTAAGCTTTGTTAAGACGGTGAAATTCATGTCTTTAGGTGTTATTTCTGAAAGATTATTAGCCGATGAGAAAAATTTCCAGGCAGTTTCTATATCGCAGTTGAGCTGCTGTTGACGCTGAAGTTGGTGTATCATTTTTTAAGTTTAAATTTAAAGGAATGACATTTTATATTGTACATAACTGCTCATCATAAGAGAAAATTTCTTGCCATTTGATATTCTTATCCTCTGATTTATGATTTTATTTGCAGAAGTTTTCTTTATTTTTCTGAAAAGCGAAATATAATAACGGTAAGCAAGATAAACTCCGAATCTTGATGAATTGGGAAGTTTCCTGATTCCTTCCAAAGCTTCTTGAAACTCATCATGAATTTCCTGCTCGATCTGAGCTTTTACCACATTATCAAAATAAGAAATATCTACATTCGGGAAATATGTTCTCCCTAAAATCTGATAATCATCTTTCATATCCCGCAGGAAATTAACTTTCTGAAAAGCAGATCCAAGTTTCATCGCAGATGGTTTCAGGTGGGCATAAATCTCTTTATTTCCGTCAACAAAAATCTGAAGGCACATTAATCCTACAACTTCTGCAGAGCCAAGAATGTATTCTTTGTAAAGATCAGAATCATAATCGATCTTCTGCAAATCCATTTCCATGCTGTTGAGGAATTGATGGATTAATTTTACATCAATCTCATATTTATGAATAGTCTCCTGAAAAGCTTGTAGAATAGGATTTAAAGAAATCCTCTCTTCCAATGCCTGAGTGGTTTGTTCCCGAAATCTTGACAATAATATTGTACGGTCGAAACCATGAAAGCTGTCTACAATTTCATCAGCCAGTCTTACATAACCGTAGATGGCGTAAATCGCATTTCTGATCTTCGGAGAAAGTGCCAAAATTCCCAAAGAAAAACTCGTGCTGTATTGTTTTGTGGTCTGCTTACTGATCTTATAGGAAAGTTCGTCGAAAAGTTTTTTCATATTTTGGATTATTTGGTGGCTTCGTTTGCAGCTATTTTTCCTGAAATAATTGAAGGCGGAACTCCCGGTCCCGGAACCGTGAGCTGTCCTGTGTAAAAAAGATTTTTCACTTTCTTATTTCTCAATGAAGGTTTTAAAACTGCAGTCTGGTTTAGTGTATTTGCCAAACCGTATGCATTTCCTTCATACGCATTATAATCTTTTTTAAAATCATTAATGCAATAGCTTTTTTTATACTCTATTTTTGATAAAAGATCTGATGACTTGGTGTGTTTTTCAAGTCTTTGTATCATTTCAAGGAAATATTTTTCCCGTATTTCTTCATTATCTTCAATTCCGGTTGCAACGGGCATTAAAAGAAATATGTTTTCGCAGTTTTCAGGAGCTACATTTTCATCGGTTTTAGATGGGCAACAAGCATAAAATAAAGGTTTTGTCGGCCATTTTTTATCTTCGTAGATCTCTGAGGTATGCAAATCAAGATCATTTTCAAAAAACAATGTGTGATGTTTCAGATTCGGGATTTTTTCTTTAAATCCTAAATAATAAATCAGACAGGAAGGTGCAAAAGTTTTCTTTTCCCAATATTCTTCACTGTAATTTTTGTATTCTTTCTGAATTAAATTTTCGGTATGATGATAATCTGAGGACGCAATTATCGTGTCGAATTCAATTTCTGTTCCGTTAACAACAATTGAACTTGCTTTACCTTTTATAATTTTAATTTCATCAACATTTGAATTCAGATGAAATTGTACACCTTGTTCCTTGGCAATTTCAGACATTGCTTCGATAACTTTATAAAAACCGCCGTTTGGATACCAGGTTCCTAATTTGTAGCCTCCATAGTTCATCAGGCTGTACAAAGCAGGAATGTCTTTCGGAGCGGCACCGAGAAAAATTACCGGAAATTCCATCAGCATAATCAGTTTCGGATCTGAAAAATATTTTCTTACAAATCGATGAAAATTTGATAGAAGATCGAGTTTTAAAGCACTTTTGGCAATCTTTGGAGAAACGAATTCAAACCACGAATGACAAGGTTTTGTAACAAAATCTTTCATGCCTACTTCATATTTGTACTGTGCATCATGCATGAATTCGTCTAATTTTTTTGCGGCCCCCTTTTCAACGCTTTCAAATAAATTTCTCATTTCTGAATAATCTTGAGGGAGCGCCATATTTCCGTCAGAAAAAACCATTTCAAACTGAGGATTCAGGGGAATCAGTTCATAATAATCTGACGTTTTTTTATTAAAATCTTTAAAAAAATCTTCGATAATATCCGGCATCCAATACCAGCTTGGACCCATGTCGAAAACATAACCATTATTAGTTTTAAATTGTCTGGCTCTGCCTCCTAAGGTGCTGTTTTTTTCGAAAACGTGAACTTCATGACCATTTTTCGAAGTATAAGCTGCAGCAGATAATCCTGAAAATCCTGAACCGATAATTGCTATTTTTTTAATCATAATTAATTATTATTCGAAAAGTTCTCGTTAAAAACGGTTTCAACTAATTTTAGACTGTCAATATTTCTGCCAAAAATGGGATTGTGAAAATGATCGAGTTTATTCAGAAGCTCAATCAGATCATATTTTTCTTCTTCTGTAAGATTTCCACAGACAATTTTGGTTGCCATTCTGATGTTTTCCATTTGCTTTTCTAGCGCATCATTACCTTTCTCTGTAATGCTGATAACCTTGGTTCTTTTATCTTTTTTCGAATCTGTTTGTTTCACCCAGTCGTTTTTTATCAAGCGATTAATGATGAGAATTCCGACAGGTTTATCCTGGATATTTTTTTTAATAAGTTCGGTTTTCGTCATTTCACCGAAAGCTTTCAGATTGATGAGATAGATAAACTCTTCCTGAGTAGAGAAATCTGAACCGGCGATGGCAGATTTAGAATATGTTTTTGCGTACCTGCTCATGTGAACGAGTAGGGTACTGATAACGCTTTCAGGACTTCTTCCATTTTGTTTACCTTCCCAAATAATATTTTTTGGTGAAGGTTTCTTATTTTGCTGATGCTGTATCCAATTTTTAAATCCTTCAATATCAGATGAATATCGGGAATTATTGTTCTCAGAATCGAATTGTTCCAGCAATTGAATCACATCTTTTGCTAAATTATAATTCATATGAAATGATTTATTAGTAAACAAATATACTTAATTTATTTTTATTAAGTATATTTATATACTAATTATTTAGACTAAAAAATAAGACTTTGAAAAATCAAAGCCTTACTTTCCTAATTCAATTACTATGTACGATTTACTCCATATATCTAGTTTTTAATTACTTTTTTAATTATTAGCTGCCCGTCTTCTGAATTTATTTTTATAAAATAAACTCCTTTTGGAAATGATGAAAGATTAATTTGCTGACTGTTGAATTTTGCATTTAAAAGCTGCCCCACAGTATTGGTAATTTCCAGTGATTTTATTGTAGAATTGCCTTTAACATTGATCATTCCGTTGGTTGGATTCGGATAAATACTGAAATCATTTTTCTTCACATCATCTACCGATAGTGAGTTTAGCGAAAATCTTTTCACTTTAATTCCGTTTTGAGAATAGGTGAGAACTAAACTGTTTGTTGCTGCATCATACTGCAGATCATTATAGGTTGCAACGTCATCAGAAACAAAATCTCCACCTACCGTTACCCATGTATTTGTTGTGGAATTGTACTCGTACACCGTATTTTTTCCACTGTTTATTGCCCATCCGCTTGCTACGGTGTAAAGTTTTCCTGATGGAGTAATGGCGATCGAAACATTATACAAATTGTCTGAGATACCAAAATCAGCATTACCAACCTGAATCCAGTTTGCTCCATCAAACTTTTTAACATTTAATCTTCTGTTGTTTGAAGATGGTGAAGAGTAAACTACGTATAGCGTGTTATCAGAACCTATTGCGATGTCTGTTGTAGCATTTGCTCCTTCTGTAAATGATGATCCTACGTTTGCTCCTCCAACCAAAGTCCATGCATCTGTTGCAGAAGCAGTCTGGCTGTTTTCATATACTTTTATTCCGGATGAGTTATGGAGAACATATACTTTACCATTTGTACCCGTCACCATTTCAGCATAATAAGGAACTCCACCTGCAATATTTGCAGTACCAACTTGCTCCCAAGCTCCGTTTACAAACCTTTTTACAGTTCCTGAACCATAAGATCCGTAAGTAAACAAAATATTAGAAGATGAAACGGCTGAAGCTTGATAATTTGTTGTAGCAGACGAAGCACTCGGTAGAGAAGACCACGTCGAGCCCTCAAATTTTCGAACTTCTAAACCAGATCCCTGATTGGTGTAGTATAAGATATTTCCGGCAGGATTTATCGACAATGAACTGTATGTTGCTGCACCGGTTGTAATTCCTGCATTTCCTCCAACGTACGACCAGCTTGTTCCGTTAAACTTCTGTACTGATGCTTTTGTTACAGATAAATCATAATAAGAAACATAATAATTACCTTGTGTGTCAATAACCAAATTATTGAAGCTTCCTGTTCCTGCAGAAATATTTGCAGAAGAACCAACATTTTCCCATTGCTGAGCATTTGCAGAAATTACATTCGCAAAGACACCTAAAGCTATTAGAGCTTTTCCGAAATTAAGAGTAGAAATTTTAACCATAAAAAAATATTTGTTGAAGAAATTAATCTAACGATTTATCAGTTTTTGACATCCGTTTTCAGTCAACAAATATATTATGTGGTATTTTATTTGAGAAGTGATTTTGTGAAATGTTTATCAAATAACATACTCATTAGATACTTTTTTAAAATACGTATTAATTATTGTATTAAATGTAATTTTTAAAAGATGGGTTTTAGATCTGGTCAATCCAATGGTAGATGTCAACATTTTGGGGAATGTCGAGTTTTTTTCTGATCCGGTATTTCTTATTCTGAACAGTTCTGGTTTCAATAAAGCTGATTTTAGCAATTTCTTTTGTTGTTAATTTTAATTTAAGAAGTGCGCAAAATTCGATCTCAGATTGTTGCAGTTCTGAATTTTTTTCTAAAAGACGAGCCGAAAAATCAGGATAAACTTTCTCGAATGCAAACATAAAAGCCGGATCTCTTTTTTCAAGAAGTTCTATCAGATCATGATAAGTTTCGCTTAGATTGATTTCGGGTCTGGTTTCATTTTCACTTTCGATGAGAGATTTTTTACTTTTTCTCTTCGTTATAAAAAATGCGATTCCGATCGATGCAAAAACCGGAATAATCCAATACCAAAATGCATTTTGGGCTTTTTCCTGTTCTTTTTTATCTTTATTGATAACCTCCTGTAAAGAATTATATTTGCTTTTCAGGGCTTTCAATTCGTGTTGTTCGATCTTATTTTTATAGAAATCTGAGCTGTCTTTGATGTTGAGAATGTCATAAATTTCTTTCAGCGAATGGTAAATCTGATTGGCATTGAGTTCCATGCCAGTTTTTTTGCTGATGTAGAGAGCTTTGTGAAAGTTTTTTAATGAACTCTTATAGTTTTTCTTCTCCTTATAAACTTTTCCTATGACCGAATAATTGTCGACCATTGCTTTCTCGTCAATTACCTCTTTGGGTTTTATTAAAATAGATTTTTTTGCATAATGATAAGCCGAATCAGCGTTAAACTGGCTGTAAATATTGGCAAGATTGGCGTAGTTCAGATACTGAAAATTGTCTCTTTCAAATTTATTTTTCAGCTGTTTTCCACTTTGGATCTGTTCATAAATTTTTTTTGCGGCTTCTTTTGGCTGATTTTTATCTAAATAAATATTGGCAAAACTGCTCAGAACATTCGCTTTTGCATAGAAAATCTTCTCGCTTTCAGGATCACCTTTTTGTAAGATCTTGTATGCTGAATTCAGATTTAAAATTGCCTTGTCAGGAAATTTATTGATGGAATAGATCTCGGCAATATAAATATGCGACATGGCTTCAAAATAAATGTCATTGAATTTGTTAGCTTTTTTCTGAAGGTTTTCACTGGTAATAATCAGGCTGTCCATCATATTTTTACTGTAAAAATAGCGGCATTTTCTGTCAAGAAGTTTCATTTCAGAAATCGAATCTTTCAGAATAACAGACTGATTCATGAGTCCGTTCAGTTCCTGGTAAGCCTTATCAATATTTGTTTTGTATAGTTTAGAATTGTTGGTAATCTTAGCTTTCAGTTCTTTGGCGGTCAGTTTTTGCTGAGAGGGTGCTAAAAAACTAAAAAATAGACTGAGTAAAAAGAGTATTTTTCTAAACTCAAACATTATAAAGCAATAGTTGTTTATGAAATTGAAAACGTAAATTTAATGAAAATAGAATTAAAATACTACCAAATTGTTATGATTTTTAATGATAAATTTATAAAAATTCAATATTTTTCGTAAATATTTGATTTTAAAAATTGTACAGCATTAGATTTGTTTAAATTGTTATCTCTTGCATAGTCTGCCGTAAATATTTATTTTTGTAAAGAATTTTTAGAAGAAATTCGCAGGTTTTCAGATCATTATCACTTTCATAGAAATATGAGGGTAAAATTTTTATTTAAATAATGATTAATAAGCCTTTACACAGTTTTCATATTCCCGTTATGGGATTATCTTACACGATCGACAGCCCGATTCGTGTTGCACAATACGGAATTTCCTCCGTTGTTTCAATTATTGACGATGAAATTGTAGAAAAAATGAAAAATTTCTACAGCAAAAAATTCAATCTCAACTATTTCGGGATTTCTACTAAAACCGAAGATTACAGAGCCAAAAGAATCACCGATTATCTCGATATGATGGATGATATCGTCACCGAAAAATTTGAATCTTTCAAAGAAGAAATTTCTAAGAATACGGAAGTGCTCAAGAATTTTATGGCAATGCTTCCCAATACTTCCGAGTTAAAGAACGGTTTACAGAATATTTTGAATCAGGGCGATTCTTTAGCATCAAATATTAAAAATTTTGTAGAAAAAAATCTCATTCCGGGAAATATTGATGTCAATATCATGACCAAAGTTGATAAAGACAATTACAAAAAAAACGTGCAGCTTCCTGTAATTTATAATGATGCACATGCTTCGCTACGCGGTTTTGCTAAAAGTAAAATTTCTTCGGCAATGATACTTTCTGCAGGAATGAACCCTCGTTTGTACAGCTATATTGAAGAATTTGATGACTTTTTTCCAGATAGAAATAACTTTATTAAAAAGAAAATTATTCTTAAGGTCAGCGATTTCCGTTCTGCAATGATCCAGGGAAATTTTTTAGCAAAAAAAGGACTTTGGGTTTCCGAATACAGAATTGAATCTGGTTTGAATTGTGGCGGTCATGCTTTTGCAACGGAAGGTTTATTGCTTGGTCCGATCATGGAAGAATTTAAACAAAAGAAAAATGAACTGATTTCCTCCGCACATTCTTTGATGATTAAAGCTCTTCAACAAAAAGAAAAGTATATTCCTGCTGAACCTTTAGAAATGAAAATAACGGTTCAGGGTGGAGTAGGAACTTCCGAGGAGCATGATTTTCTTTTAGAGAATTATCTGGTTGACAGTGTTGGTTGGGGATCGCCTTTTCTTTTGGTTCCTGAAGCAACTTCTGTAGACCGTGAAACCAGAAATCTTTTAGCAAAATCAAAGCAAGATGATTATTTTCTGAGCAATATCTCACCTTTGGGCGTTCCATTCAATACAGTAAGAGGAACTTCAAACGAAATTTTAAAATATCAAAAAGAAGCGAAAAACAAATTTGGAAGTTCGTGTCCTAAAAAATTATTGGCATTAAGCAAAGAATATTCTCCACAGGGAATTTGTACGGCATCAAAAAAATACCAGGAAATAAAATTAAATGAGCTTGAATCGGTGAGAAACGAATTAACCGAAGATCAGTTTCAATCTAAAAAAAATGAAATCACCGATAAAGCATGTCTTTGTGTTGGTCTGGTAAATTCTGCTTATCTGGAAAACAACATTGATATAAAAGGTGAAAAACAGGGTGTTGTGATTTGTCCGGGACCAAATTTGGCTTATTTTGATAAAGAAGTTTCGCTTTCGGAAATGGTGGGTCATATTTATGGAAATACAAACGTTCTTTCGGATGTTGAGCGGCCGAATATGTTTATTAATGAATTAAAAATGTACGTTGATCATTTAAAAAAAGAAATTTTAGGTTTTTCAGGCGAACTTACGAATGTGCAAGTTAAAAAATGGAATACATTTAAATCTAATCTTCTTGACGGCATAGAATATTATGAACAGCTTTTCGAGAAAACTTCTTTTTTCTCAACTCAAAAATTAAAAATACAGAAACAATTAAATGATTTTAAATTCAATTTGAATGAAATCATAATTCGTTAAATTCAAAAATAATATCTTAAGCAAGACCGGAGTAGATTATTCCGGTCTTTACATATTTTATAGTTCACTCAATTTTTTGCCAATATCATTCAAAAATCTCCTGTTTTTTGGTTCTCCGATAATCTGGCTTTTGTAAATACTGTTTGCACCGGAAAACAAATAAGAAACAACACAGGCAATCGCAACATAAACGCCACATTCATTTCCAAATAATTCAATTGCCATAATACTGCACGCGATCGGTGTATTGGTTGCTCCGGCAAAAACTGCTACAAAGCCCATTCCTGCCAACAGAGCGATAGGTAAGGGAATAAAATATCCCAAAGCGTTTCCTAAAGCTGCACCGATAAAAAACAGAGGAGTAACTTCACCACCTTTAAAACCTGCCGCCAAAGTGACAATGGTAAAAATCATTTTTAATGCAAAATCATAAGCTGGAAGTTGCTGTTCAAAAGAATCTACAATGGTCGGAATTCCTAAACCGACGTATTTTGTAGTTCCCATTAAAAAAACAGCAGATGCAACGATAATTCCACCAAAAAATGGTCTTAAGGGAGAATAATTTATTTTTAATTTAAATACATTTCCGGTTTTATGAATTGCTTTACTGAATATTGCAGCACAGATTCCGAATAAAATCCCTGAAATGATTGCATATAGAATATTTAAAAATGAAATTTCAGGAATGAAGTCAATATGATAATGAGTATGATGGGTATTCCATAATTTGGTAGTCAAATCCGCAATAATCGCTGCCGAAAAAGCGGGAAATAAGGCATTGTATTTTAATCTTCCGACAAGAAAAACTTCCAGTCCGAAAATTGCTCCGGCTAAAGGTGTACCGAAAACAGAACCAAACCCAGCTGAAATTGCAGAAATAATCAGTATTTTTCTATCATCTTCTGAAATCCTGAATGGTTTTGAAAACTGGTCAGCAATTGCTCCCGCCATTTGTAAAGCCGTGCCTTCACGACCTGCAGAACCACCAAAGAAATGTGTAACCATCGTTCCTAAATAAACAAATGATGCCATTTTAAGAGGAATTATTTTTCCAGGCTCATGAATGGTTTCAATCAATAAATTATTTCCGGCTTCAACATCTTTTCCGAAATAATGATACATTAAACCAACCAAAAAACCACCTAAAGGTAAGAATGCAATCAGCCAAAGATGATTTTCTCTGAATTGCGTTGCCCATTCCAAAGTCTGAAGAAAAAATGCAGAAGCACTTCCGATTAAAATTCCTGTTATCAAAGTAATGAAAAGCCATTTCAATACAAAAAGAGCAGAAGGATACTTTCTGAAAAATAATTTAATTAAAATAAGAAGCGTTCTGAAAACTGATTTTTTGTTATTTTTAAACATACATTCCTGATTAAATGGTAAAACATTCAATTAATCAGGCGCCATCAGCTTTTTAAGGCGGTTGGGTAAGGAAGACACCATTTCCTTTTTCGAAAAAACAAATGTACGATAAAATCTGATTGGTAATGATTTAAACTTAAATTTTAGTTAGAATTGGATTATGCTTTTTTCCAAATCGTGATAAAGCAAAACTTTCCAGTGGTTTTCAAGGGCTTCTTCATACCATTTAATGCGGAGTTGCATCGCTTTTTTACCATCAAAATCACTTTTGTAAGCCAGATGATATTTTAAATAAGATTCCTGAGGAAGATTATCTGCGCCATAAAACGCGGTTTCACGATCTTCAGTAATTTTAAAAACCTGCATAAACGGACTGTGACCGCCAACAAGTTCATAATAAATTTCGTCATTAATATTTCCATAATCATCATTCATCCAGATGATATTTGGCAATTGAATGAGCGATTCTAAAACTTCAAAATCGAAGGAAGGATTTCCACGGCTTTCAAAGGCGAAATCGAGTTCTCTTTTTTGAATATAAATTTCAGCATTCGGGAAAACAGGCTCAAAACCATTCTCTGTTTTCACCAAAGTTCCATTGATATGGTCTTTGTGTAAGTGTGAAAGAAGAACTTTTGTGATCTGATCAGGTCTAATATTTTCACTTTCTAAAGTTTCTTTAATAACTAATTTCCCGTTATCATTTTTCCAGCCGAAACCAGCGTCGATAAGGATGTAATCGTTTTTGGTTATGGCTAAAAAAGGTTGTATCGACATTTTGATTCCTTTGGCTTCCGGATGTTTATCAAGCAGTGTGAAATTCTTTTGTTTGTCGGCCGCAAAATTGCCTTCTTTTAAAGTGACGATTTTCATTGGATTTCGATAATATTTGCTTGTACAAAGATAGGTTCAAAATATTCTTTTTGATTATTATTTACCATAAAAGAGACATTAGAAGCTCCACACAATAAAAATTCATAAAAATATTTATGAAAAAATTGTTCCTTTTTTTAATTGCATAAATCTTAATGTTTAATAAGGATTTGTGAGTTATATTAATTCACACAATTATTAGTTATAAATCTTTTGCATTAAAAATAATATTTTTAATGAGTACATATTTTAAAAATAATTTATTTTTGCCGTTATTTTTATGCTGATATTTAAAAAGTAGATAAATTTGATTAAGTTTAGATGTAGTATTTTTACTTTTTGTATTGTGAGAAATTAATGGTTAGCAACAATTTTTTTTGATATTTCAAAACCAAGTGATTGAAAAAATCGTAATTAATAAAATAAGATATACAATTCTCACTAAAGAGATGTATATTTGTAAAAGCAGAGTTCAATAACTCTTTTAAAAACAATAAGTTTACTCTTCTTTGGAGACAAAAAGATTAATGGTAAATAAAAATTGCTTTTAGCAAATTAATATATAAGACGATGCCTAGAAAAGTTGTACAAGGTCCTATCAGGGACAAAGAAAAAACAAAACAAAAACTACTCAATGCAGTAGGAAAGATTTTGAAAACCAAAGGATATTCAGGATTAATGGTAAGCAAAATTGCTGCTGTTGCAGGCTTTGATAAAAAGCTGATCTACGAATATTTCGGAAGTACAGATAAATTGATCGACGAATATATCAAATCTCAGGATTACTGGAGCAGATTTGAGCTTGCAAGCGATACAGATTTATCTGACGGAGGAAAAGAAATGTCTAAAATAGCAATTCTGAATCAGTTTGAAAATCTTAAAAAGAACAAAGAACTTCAGAAAATCCTGATTTGGGAAATGTCTGAAAGCCGGCCGATTCTTAAAAAGCTTTTTGATCAGAGAGAAGAAGTGGGTGAAGAATTATTCAAAAATATTACAGATCCTTATTTTGGAGAAAAATCTGATAAATTTAGAGCAATTGCAGCTATTTTAGTTGCTGGAAGTTATCACTTAAATATGTTTACGGCACACAATGCAACTACATTCTGCGGTATCGATATGAAAAGTGAAGACGGAAGACAAAAAATAAAGACCGCAATCGAAGATATTATCGAATTCGCTTACAATAAATAATATTCTGTTACCCAAAATTATAAGTGTATTTTAATGAAATTTGAAAATTAAAATTTTTAAATTAAAACTATATTTCATACTTTTGGGCAATGGAAAATTTTATCGTATCTGCAAGAAAATACCGCCCGCAACAGTTTGATACCGTTGTTGGGCAGTCTCACATTACAGATACGCTGGAACATGCTATTGAAGAAAATCAGTTAGCACAGGCGCTGTTGTTTTGCGGTCCTCGAGGCGTCGGCAAAACAACTTGTGCCAGAATTTTGGCAAGAAAAATCAACGAAAAGGACGGCTCTGTCTCAGAGGACGGCTTTGCTTACAATATCTATGAGCTCGATGCAGCATCCAATAACTCTGTTGATGATATTCGTGAGCTAATCGATCAGGTGCGTTTTGCGCCACAAGTTGGTCAGTACAAAGTGTATATAATCGATGAGGTTCACATGTTGTCTTCAGCGGCTTTCAATGCTTTCCTTAAAACATTGGAAGAACCGCCTGCTCATGCGATTTTCATTTTGGCAACGACGGAAAAGCATAAAATTATTCCTACAATTTTATCCCGTTGTCAGATTTACGATTTCAAAAGAATTACTATTCTTGATATTCAGGATCATTTAAGAAAGATTGCTGAGAAAGAAAATATTAAATATGAAGATGATGCTTTGTATTTGATTGCACAAAAAGCTGATGGCGCTTTGAGAGATGCGCTTTCAATTTTTGACAGACTTTCTACTTTTTCACAAAAGAATATTACACTTGCTAAAGCTGCTGAAGTTCTTAACATTCTAGATTACGATCAGTATCTTAAAATTGTAGATTTAGCGAAAGAAAGTAAAATTCCTGAAGTGCTTTCTGCTTTCAATGAAATTGTAAAGAAAGGTTTTGATCCGCATTTATTTATTGCAGGACTTGGTAATCATTTCCGTGATCTGATGATGGCTCAGAATCCATCAACAATGGATCTGATCGAGGTAGGAGAGCAGACCAAAGTGAAATTTACGGAACAGGGACAAAAATGGAGCGCTCAACATCTGATTGATGCTATTGAAATCTGTAATCATGCAGACATTAATTACAAAAATTCAAAAAATCCGAGGCTTACTGTAGAAATTGCGTTGATGCAATTGTCTTCTCTTTCTGCCGGTGGCGAATTAGCTAAAAAAAAAAGTTTATAATATTAGCTCCATTTCTCAAAGAGAAGCAGGAAGTAAAATTACCAACTCAGATTCAGGAGAAAAAAAATGAAGAGGTAAAAGTTGAGACAAAAACTGCTCTTGAACCGCCTGCTGAAGTTCTCATCAAAAAAGCTTCAAAACCTTTATCAAGACCCAATATTTCTTCAAGTTTCAGCATTAATTCTCTTTTAAATAAAGAAGAAAAATCTGAAGTTGAAGATAAAGCAACAATTGTAAATACAGAAAAACTTCCAGAACATCATTTTACTGAAACAGATGTACAGAACGAATGGATGATCCTTTTAAAACAGCTTCGCCAAAAAGATCCTGTGGTTTTCAATGCTATAAAAACTTTTAAATTTACTAAAATTGATGAAAAAATTATTCAGATATCTTATCCTTCAGATTCCGCAAAAAATGAGTTTGATAAGATAAGTATTGAGTTTTTTAATCATTTTAAACATAAGGTAAATAACCATTCCATAGAGTTTCAATTTAAAAAAGATCATGAAAATCTTAAGATTGAAATCGTCACCAAAAAGAAAATTTTCGAAAAATTTATAGAAAAAAATCCGCTACTGAAAGATCTTGATGATTTGATGAAGTTTGATTTGTCATAATTTTTTATATATTTGCTTAATATTTACAGAGACAAGATAAAAAAGTATACAAATTGGAACATTCCAAACTTCCATATACTGCTGATTCTACTCAAACAATCAGTTTTGCACCTGCTTATTTTTTAAGCAGTTATCTTTCTTTTGCAACTTTTTATTACAGAAATTTTAGAAGCTATTATCGATTTTATTGGTACAGCTAATTTAATTTCTTTCTTAAAAAAAATATGGGAACTCTACTGTAGATTCCTGATTTCATAACAATTTTTGAACGACATTTTTTAGAAAGAATTATAAAGTAACTTTATAATGAATATACTATTGCCTTTAATTTAAAATAAAATTTACAATATGAACTTAAGAGATTTAGAAAACAGCTGGATAAAAGATTTTCAGCAACCTCTTATCATCGCAGGACCATGCAGTGCGGAAAGTGAACAACAAATGCTGGAAACAGCAAAGAGAATTAAAAATACCAATGCTCAGGTTCCTATTTTTCGGGCAGGAATCTGGAAGCCGAGAACGAAACCCAATGGTTTTGAAGGAGTGGGCGTAATTGGTTTAAACTGGCTGAAAAAAGTAAAAGAAGAATATGGTTTTAAAACCGCGACTGAAGTTGCGAACGCTCATCACGTAGATGCTGCTTTAGAAGCTGATGTCGATATTTTATGGATTGGAGCACGTTCTACTGTAAATCCTTTTACAGTTCAGGAAATTGCCGAAGCTTTGAAAGGTACAGAAAAAATTGTTTTGGTTAAAAATCCTGTAAATCCGGATTTGGCATTATGGATTGGTGCTTTAGAAAGAATTTTAGGGCAGGATATTAAGAATTTAGGAGCTATTCACAGAGGTTTTTCTACTTACCAGAAAACAAAATACAGAAATAATCCGAATTGGCAGATTGCCTTAGATTTCAAAAGCCAGTTTCCGAATATTCCGATTTTAATAGACCCTTCACATATTTGCGGAAATCGCACCGGATTGGCAGATATTACACAGGAAGCTCTGAATGTAGGTTACCAAGGTGCTATTATCGAAACACATTGCAATCCTGATGAAGCGTGGAGTGATGCTGCACAACAGATTACACCGGAAGTTTTAGGCAATATGATTTCAAATCTTAAAGTAAGAAGTACAGATTTGGCTGGTTTTGATGATGAAATGGGAAGACACAGAACCTTGATTTCCGATCTTGATTTTCAGTTGATTGAATTGCTTTCCCAAAGGATGAAAATTTCTGCAAAAATTGGTAAACTGAAGAAAGAGAATGATATTGCTATTTTTCAGCCTGAAAGATGGAAAGTCATTACCGAATATGCCGTACAAAAAGCTTCAGAAACAGGAATGTCTCAGGAATTTATAGAAAAAGTTTTTAAAGCAATTCACGAAGAGTCAATTGAAGTTCAGAATAATATTATGATTGACAGGTAAATATGTGAGAGGGTTTTAGTGTTTTAGGGCAAAAGTGTTATTGTCGAATACAAAAATTATTCTAATAACATTTTAAACTCAAAGACTCTAAAACTCTCAAACCTAAACTAATTCCCTATATTTGCCGTATCTTAAAATATGAAAGGAAAAGTCATTAAATCTACGGGAAGCTGGTACCAGGTTTTGGAAACGGAAACCGGGAGAATTTTCGAAGCGAGAATTCGAGGAAAATTTAAGCTGATAAAAACCAGACTTACCAATCCTTTAGCTGTTGGTGATTTTGTTGAATTTCAATTGGAGCAGGACGATGTTGCCTGGATTACAAAAATAGATCCCCGCAAAAATTATCTCATCCGAAAATCGGTAAATCTTTCTAAAGAAGCACATATTATTGCTTCAAATATTGATCTGGCGTGCTTTATTTTTACTTTAAAGCATCCCGAAACTTCTCTCGGGTTTCTTGACCGTTTTTTGGCATGTTGTGAAGCTTACAATATTACGCCTCTGATTTTGTTTAATAAAATGGATGTTCTTTCTGAAGAAGAATCTGAAATCGTAAAAGATATTGAGTTTCTCTACAACGAAATTGGGTATGAGACTTTAGAAATTTCTTCATATTCGAAATTAAATCTTGATGATCTTGTTGAAATTCTGAAAGATAAAACTTCTGTGTTTTTCGGACATTCAGGTTGCGGAAAATCTACTCTGGTTAATGCTTTACAGCCTGATCTTAATCTGAGAACCTCGGAAATTTCTGATACTCATTTAAAAGGAAAGCATACAACAACCTTTGCACAAATGCATTTTTGGGATTTTGGTGGAAATGTGATCGATACACCCGGAGTTCGTGAATTTGCCATGATTGATATAGAGAAAGAAGAAGTACAACACTATTTTCCTGAAATTTTCAAAAAAAGAGAAGAGTGCAAATATCATAACTGCCTTCACATTAATGAGCCTAAATGTGCCGTTCTAGAGTCTTTAGAAACTGGGGAAATTCAACATTCAAGATATTCTACTTATATTAAACTTATGGAAGAGGCGGAGGAAAACGCACATAAGTAAATATATATTCATAAATTTTTTCCGATACAATTTATTGCTTTGATTGATATTGAAGCAATAATTTTTTATTCCTATTTTCTTTTGTTTGTTTAAATGTGAATTTGATAAAGAAAGTGATGATTTATTAGCAATAAAAAACCCAGCCGAAGCTGGGTAAAAACTAATAACCATGAAAACTCAAATTAAACATGAGAATCGGAATATTAATAACAATTAGTGTGCCAAGAATCAACTCTCAATTCTTAACAAAAGTTATTTTATGTTAAAATTATTTTAAAATTATTTTAGGATATTTTTTGTAATTTTGTGCCATTAAAAAAATATTCAAATATGTCAAACATTACATTCACAATGATCAAACCTGATGCAGTTGCTGATGGTCACATTGGTGCTATTTTAGGGAAGATTTCTGAAGGTGGATTCAAAATTAAAGCTTTAAAATTAACTCAACTTACTGTTGCTGATGCAAAAAAATTCTACGAAGTTCATGCAAAAAGACCTTTTTATGGTGAATTGGTAGAATTTATGAGTTCAGGGCCTATCGTTGCTGCGGTTTTAGAAAAAGACAATGCTGTTGAAGATTTCAGAACTTTAATCGGTTCTACAAATCCTGCTGAAGCTGCTGAAGGAACAATCAGAAAAATGTTTGCCAGAAGCATCGGAGAGAATGCTGTACACGGTTCAGACTCTAATGAAAATGCTTTAATCGAAGCTCAATTCCATTTTTCAGGAAGAGAAATTTTCTAAATCAGATTAAAATAATATAAATTTTGTCCGGAATTTTATTCCGGATTTTTTTATTGTTTTTGTGTGACATTTCGTCATAAATAATTTGTATAAAATATTGTTTTTCAGAGTAATAGTTATTTAAACTAAATAAATAAAAATGTTTTTTAATTTAATTATCAATATCGTTTTATTTTTTAATTAAAACTAAAAATAAAAATGCTTGTTGAAATTTCCGTGATTTTACGGATTGGTTAATGTTTTAAATTTAGTCATCTTTACATCAAATTAAAACAGAGAATCAAATTTCTAGCATCGATTCTGAAAACTAATGACCATATAAACTAATCTTATTTTAAATGAGGTGAAAGGCAGTTTAACGACTGCTTTTTTTTGTTTCCTATATTTCTTTTACAGGAAAAATATGGTTTTAAAATAGGTGTTTTTCCTGTTATACTGAGGTTTGTTTATTGTGAACTTTGTCACAATAATTTAAACAAATAAAAATATCATGAAAAATTTAAAATTTCCAATTGTGCTAAAAAGTCTTCTTTTATTATTTGCTTTATCTACAACAGTATTTACCATAAGTTGTAGCAAAGATGATGATGAGCCGACTCCTGTTGTATATCATGAAGAAGATCCTTTAAACAAATATCATGAACTGGCTGGATTTACCACAACGAGTAATTTTGTAAATGCGGGAGATTATGAATTCGGACTTGCTTTTTCACCAAATGTAAAAGGAAAAATAAATTCTTTGGTTGTAAAATTGCCTGCATCAAATGCCAATCTTAGGGTTACTATTTGGGATTACGATGCTAAAACTGTTTTAAGAACTGAGACGATAAATGTATCTGCAGCAGATGTTTCGGTAGTAAAAAGTATTTCTGAAATGGTTTTAGAAAAAGACAAAAAATATATGATCACCATGAATTCGAACGATTGGTACAAACGTAATAAGGTGGATAACAGCAATGCAACTTATCCGATTACTGCAGGAAATATCAAAGTTTGGGAATACAGATGGATTGGTACTACGACACAGGTTTTTCCGACAAATGTTTCTCAAAATTATAACGGAGGAGATCTTAGTTTTAATTTTCAGCAGATTGAATAAACATTCATATCATATTAAAAAAAGGCTGCTTCATTCAGATGAAACAGCCTTTATATTTTTTTTATTTTAAACTTTTAAAAGCTCAATCGTTCTCTCAGGACTTTCAGCTGAAAAAACCGCATTTCCCGCCACTAAAACATCAGCTCCGGCTTCGAATAGTTTTGAGGCATTGTCTAAATTCACACCGCCGTCAATTTCAATAAGAGCTGTCGAATTGTTGCTCAGGATAAGATCTTTGGTTTCTGCAATTTTTTTGTAGGTATTCTCAATAAATTTCTGACCTCCAAATCCTGGGTTTACGCTCATCAATAAGACGAGATCAACATCAGCAATAATATCTTCAAGCATTAATACGGGTGTTGAAGGATTCAGAACAACTCCGGCTTTTACGCCTTTACTTTGAATATGGTGAATCGTTCTGTGAAGATGGGTGCAAGCTTCGTAATGTACAGAGATCAAATCTGCTCCGTGATTAATGAATTCATCAACATATTTATCTGGTTCAACAATCATTAAATGTACATCTACAAACTTTTTGGCGTGTTGCTGTACCGTTTTCATCACAGGAAATCCGAAAGAGATATTCGGAACAAATCTTCCGTCCATCACATCGATATGAAGCCAGTCTGCCTGAGAATTATTAAGCATTTCGATGTCTCTCTGCAGATTCCCGAAGTCTGCGGCTAAAAGGGAAGGAGCAATAAGCTTCGTTTTCATTTTTACTTTTTACTTTAAACTTGTCTCTTTTTACTTTTAATGATACTTCAGTTTCATTTCCGGTGTGATCTTCAGAAGGGTTTCGTAAATTAATTGGATGACATTTCTGACATCTTCTTTAGAAACCATTTCAACTGTTGTATGCATATAGCGCAAAGGTAATGAAATCAAAGCACTTGGAACACCGCCGTTGGAATGAGCAAAAGCATCTGTATCGGTTCCTGTTGCACGACTTGCAGCAGCTCTTTGGAAAGGAATTTTTTTGGTTTTAGCCGTATCAATAATTAATTCTCTGATGGTATGATGTACACTTGGTGCAAAAAATACAACCGGACCATTCCCGCATTTCTGATCGCCTTCTTTTTTCTTTTCGATCATCGGAGTTGTTGTATCGTGGGTAACATCGGTTACAATGGCGATGTTTGGTTTAATGGTATCTGCAATCATATCTGCTCCATACAGGCCAACTTCTTCCTGAACCGAATTTGTAATGTATAAACCGAATGGAATCTGCTTTTTGTTTTCTTTTAAAAGTCTTGCCACTTCAGCGATCATAAATCCTCCGATTCTGTTGTCTAAAGCTCTGCAAACAAAATAACGATCATTCATTTCGAAAAACTCATCCGGATACGTAATCATGCATCCTACAAAAATTCCCAGTTCTTCAACTTCTTCTTTTGATGTTGCGCCGCAATCGATAAAAATATTTTCAATTTTTGGAGTTGGCTCATTTTGGTTTGCGCTTCTTGTGTGAATTGCAGGCCATCCGAAAACACCTTTAACCATTCCTTTCTCGCCATGAATGTGTACAACTTTTGAAGGGGCAATCGTTTGGTCTGAACCTCCGTTTCTGATAACATAAATAAGACCGTCGTCAGTGATGTAATTTACATACCATGAAATTTCATCAGCATGAGCTTCTATGACTACCTTAAATTCTGCTTCAGGATTAATTATTCCGTAGCATGTTCCGTAATGATCAACTTCAATTTTATCAACATATGGAGTAATATAATCCATCCATATTTTTTGGCCTTCATGTTCATAACCGGTTGGTGACGAAGTGTTTAAATATTTCTCTAAAAATTTCAAAGATTTCTTCTCGAATTTCATATAAAAGGAATGATTTTTGTAATTAAATTTTGTTATAATACGTGTAAAAATAATGAAATTTCATAAAATTGCCTGCCTTTTTATAGTCTTTTTTGGTATCTCTGTTTTTGGGCAGCAAAGAGATTCAGTTGTTGTAAAACCTTTAAGTCAGTATCCTCAGGATCAACTAAAGACAGATGAATTTGGCAATAAGTATTTCTATGATGAAAGACAAAAAGCTAAAATTTACGAAATCAATGGTGAAACTGTTGTTGTAATGGATGAGCTGATTCTTTTAAATAAACCAAAATTCAATAATCAGCTAGATAAAAATTATTACTTCTTTTTAAATAAAAAATTATACCGGGTTTATCCTTTATTCCTGACTGCTTTACAACAATATCGTGATATTCAGGGAGAAATGACGAATCTGGACACTGCTGCAAAAAGAAAGTATGTAAAAGACAGGCAGAATATGTTGGCAGACCAGTATGAAAAACAATTAAGAGATTTAACGACCACTGAAGGTCAGGTTTTTGCTAAACTGATGAACAGAGCGACCAATAAAAATGTCTACGAAATTATCAAAGAATTGCGTGGCGGATGGAGTGCTTTCTGGTGGAATGTAAAAGGAAAAATGGCAGATATAGACCTGAAAGATAAATACGATCCTCATAAAAACAGAACCGATGAGTTTTTGGAATCGCTTCTTCAATCCAACTGGAATTCAGGTTACTTACAGCCTTATCCCGGAGCAAGAGATTTTAAAGTATCAAAATAATAAAAATTCCTGTAAATAGTTACAGGAATTTTTCTTTCAGCTTCTCGAAAACAATTTTGTCTACAGGCAAAGAGAAGGGATTTTCTTCGGTATTAATTTCGATCCAGTCGATTTTTTCTATACAAGGATCAAGAATGATAAAATCTTCTTCGTTTAATATGTTTACTGTATAATATATGGTAAGAAGCTGCTCATTTTCTTTAAACCTCGATACAAGAAAATCTTCCTGAGTATAAAGATGCTCTACAATTTCTATATGTACATTGAGTTCTTCTTCGAATTCACGTTTCAGGCAGTCGGTTAGTCCTTCTCCGTATTCCAGTCCGCCACCGGGAAATTTCATTAAAGGTTCGCCCGCATATTCTTCAAAAAGAGTCAGAACTTTTTTATCTTTTACCACACATGCATAAACCCTTACATTAATATTGTCGATCATAAATAATAATTTGCTTAGCTAAAATAGGGAAAATATTTTAAGATAGATGCCAAGTTGCACGCTTAATCAAATGAACATCCAACTTCAAGCTTCTCCAGCATCAAACCTATAATTTCACGGCATTAATCATTTCTCTTTTTCCCGGAGGTCCTTGCTTTTTTTCAACATTAAAATTGAGTTCCTGAAGAATTCTTCTCACACTTCCTTTAGATGAATAGGTTGTTAATAGTCCGTTGACCGTCATTTTGTCGGAAACCATTTCAAATAAAGGTTTTTCCCAAAGGTCGGGCTGAACTCTCGCACCGAAGCAATCATAATATACCAGGTTAATCTTCGGCAGATCAATGTTTTTTAGCTCAAAAAAATCACATTGAATTTTATGTAAATGAAATCCTTTAATAATTTCGACCGGTTTTTCCCACTCAGTCTGATGAATTTTTTGATAAATATTTTTTAACTCTGGGTTATCAAAAAGCTCAAAATATGCCAGATTTTCTATTTCAAACGCATTTATCGGATATTTTTCTAGGGTAAAATAATGGATGTCATGATTTTTGTCAGTTTTTAAATATTCATTAATTGTTACCAAAACATTCAAACCTGTGCCAAAACCGAGTTCTAAAATATTAATTTCGTAATCATTTATCAAATTTAGTCCATTTTTAATAAACACATGTTCTGCTTCCTGAAGCGCACCATGATGAGAATGATAGTTTTCATTTAATTCATTGATAAACAGTGTTTTGCTTCCGTCGTTTGTGATCTTAATCTCTCTTTCCAAGGTATTTTTTTTCAAATTTAATCTAAAATTTTTATATTTAAAAAATTATGTTAAATTTGTCGAACATCATAAAAATTTTAAGAAATGATAATTCAAAAAACAGAAAACTCTAGAATTTCTACATTCGACCCGAGTAACTTTTCTTTTGGAAATACTTTCATCGATCACATGATCATTTGCGAGTATGAAAACGGAAAGTGGGGTGATGTAAAATTGGTTCCTTATGGTCCGCTACAATTTTCTCCTGCAATGATGGGTGTAAATTACGGACAGGCTTGTTTTGAAGGTATGAAAGCCTACAAAGATAAAGACGGACAGGTTTTCCTTTTCAGGCCCGAAAAGAATTTTGAACGTATCAATAAATCTGCAAAACGTTTGGCAATGCCGGAAGTTACAGAAGAAATGTTTTTGGATGGGTTGAAAGCATTAGTAGATATCGACAGAGAATGGATTCCGGAAGGAGAAGGGATGTCTTTATACATCAGACCTTTGATTTTCGCTACCGAAGAGGCCTTAAAAGCAAGAGTAGCCAATAAATATATGTTTGCAATCGTTGCAACACCTGCAAAAATGTATTATACAGAACCAGTTTCTGTAAAAATTTCAGATCACTATTCAAGAGCGGCGAGCGGTGGAGTAGGTTCTGCTAAAGCTGCAGGAAACTATGCTGCTTCTTTTTACCCGACTCAGTTGGCTATCGAAGAAGGTTATGATCAGATTATCTGGACGGATGATGCTACTCACGAATATTTTGAAGAAAGTGGGACGATGAATGTATTTGTAAGAATCAACGATACGATCTATACACCACCAACTTCTGAGAAAATTTTAGATGGTGTTACAAGAGACAGTTTTATTCAATTGGCAAAGAAGAGAGGATTTGAGGTGAAAGTAGAGCCAATTAAAGTAAAAGACGTTGTTGCAGCACAGAAAAACGGAACTCTGAAAGAAGTTTGGGGAGTAGGAACTGCGGTTGTAACGACAGTTTTCGAAGCCTTAGGTTATAATGGAGAAAAGCTTGACTTGCCAAGACTTTCTGATGAGGAAAGCTATGCAGTAATTCTTAAAAATGATTTGGTTGATTTGCAGACAAACCTTGCTGAAGATCCTTTCGGGTGGAGAGTTTTGGTTGACCACGCTATGGAGACCGTTTAATTTTAGAATTAAATATCAAATATAAAGTCGGGAATTGTTCCCGGCTTTTTTGTTTTTGGCTAAATAGGTTATTTTTGTCATTCAGAACGGAACGAAGTGGAGTGAAGAATCTTTAATAATATGTTGAGATTCTTCCTTCGTCAGAATGACAAAAGCAATTGAATCTTTATGCTTAAGTCAAAAGAATATTTTAACATCAATTTTGATTTCAAAAAATGTGAAAACTTTTAATTCAATATGTTAAACAACTTTTGCCAGTAATTCCCGAAATGCTTATTTTCGCAAAAGTTTTTATGAAAAAGTTAATCTTCATATCTGTTTTAAGCTTATTCAGCTGCAAAAGAAATAATCCGGTGCATCCTCCGGTTGGCGGTGTTTTGAGCCAGAATGACCTGGATGTATCTAAAAACCGCATGAGAAATCTCAATGCGATCGAAAGACAGCAGATTCAGGACTGGATCAAAGGTCAGAACGAAAAATTCTTTCCTACACAGTTGAATTACTGGACGAATGTGGAAGGTTTCGACCATAGAGAAAGAAGACCGGACGATTCGCCAATTTCGTATTCTTACGATCTTTACGATTTTGATCAGACTAAAATTTATGACAAATCCATAAGCAGGGCGGATGCAAGATTTGGACATTTTGATGAGCTCAAAGCAGTTGAGAATGCACTTCGATACATGAAAAACGGTGAAGAAGTAACGCTTCTTGTTCCATCTTCATTAGCTTACGGAACTTATGGTGACCAAAATAAAATTGATAACGATATTCCTTTAATTATAAAATTAAAAGCACTCTAAAATGAAATTCCTAAACAAAAATATAATCTTAGCAGCGGCGAGCGTTTCGCTTTTAAGCTGTACTCCAATTTATAAAAAGATGAACGTAGACAAAGAAACTTACGAAGGGCTTAAAGACGGACTTTATGCTAATATTCAGACTACAAAAGGTAACATGATTGTAAAGTTTGAAGACAAAAAATCACCGGTAACTGTGGCTAACTTTATTGGTCTTGCAGAAGGGAAAATCGATAATAAAGCGAAAGCGAAAGGAGTTCCTTTTTATGACGGAACTATTTTCCACAGAGTAATTAAAGATTTCATGATTCAGGGAGGTGATCCTCAGGGAACAGGAATGGGAGATCCGGGATATAAATTTGAAGACGAGAAAAACGATCTTAAACATACAGGAAAAGGTATTCTTTCTATGGCGAATTCAGGACCAAACACAAACGGTTCTCAGTTCTTCATCACGGAAGTGGCTACTCCTTGGTTAGACGGAAGACACACGATTTTCGGATCTGTAGTAAGCGGAACTGAAACTATTGATGCTATTGCTGCTGTTGAAAAAGGAGCTCAGGATAAACCAAAAACTGACATCGTACTTGAGAAAGTAAGCATTTTCAGCAAAGGAGACGAGTATAAAAATTACGATGCTGCAAAAACTTTCAACGAAGGAAAAGGTAAGATTGCTGCCAATAACAAAGCAATGGCTGAAAAAGCTGAAGCTGAAGCAAAAAAAGCTTTGGAAGAATTAAAAGCTGGAATGCAGGTTACAGAATCTGGTCTTTACTATAAAATCACTAAGAAGACTGACGGAAAAGCTGCAAAAGCAGGAGATAACGTTAAAGTTCATTATGCAGGTAAACTGACAAACGGAACTGAATTCGATTCTTCATTTAAAAGAAATGAGCCTCTTGAATTCCCTGTAGGAACAGGTAGAGTAATCAAAGGTTGGGACGAGGGAATCTTATTGTTAAAAGAAGGTGAAACGGCTACTTTATTGATTCCGCCAGTGATGGGTTACGGAGAAAGAGGTGCAGGAGGAGTAATTCCGCCAAACGCATGGTTAATTTTCGATGTTGAATTGGTAAAAGTACCTTAATCAACACTCATAAAATATCTTAAACCGTCTTGTGAAAGGCGGTTTTTTTATTACTTTTAAATCTTTAAACCTCACAGGTTTTCAAAACCTATGAGGTTTCATATAAATAATTAAAATTTAAAATGAAAACAAGATTCATCACAGCACTTTTTATACTGTTTTCTCTGATTTCTTTCGCGCAGACAAAAGCAAATGCAGAGGATCAGTCTATCAGAAAATCACTGGTTTATTTTGCCAATACCATTAAATACAAAAAGATTGATCAGACTGTAGACTGTTTCTATCCAAAGTTTTTTACGGTTGTCAACAAAGAACAGTTCACCCAAATGCTGAACATGACTTATAATAATCCATTTGTGAAGATTGATGTTTTGGATATGAAATTTGCTTCAGTCGGAAAACCTGAATTGGTAGACGGTGAAAATTTCTCTATCACAAGTTATTATTTAAAACTCAAAGCAGATGTAAGCTCGATGAATGAAGAAATGAAAAAATCTATTTCAGAAATGCTGACTAAAAAATATGGAAAAGGCAGCGTGGAATATCTTGCTAAAGAAGGCGCTTACGTTATCAATGCTCCGATGAAAATGGTTGCGGTTTCAAAAGACAAGAAAAACTGGAAAGTGGTTTTTGCCGATACAGAATATAAAAAACAGCTGGAAAAAGTTCTTCCGAAAAAGATTTTGGATAAATTATAATTGAAAAGCCGATTCGAGAGAGTCGGTTTTTTTATAACCTATAGGATTTGATTTTCAAAACTTTAAAATTGTATTTGATTCAAAAAACTACTTCTTTTTTCGACGCATCCAAATTAGAATTAAAATAATAACCAATAAAACAGAAATAATTACGATAAAGAAGACTCTCTGCTTCTCAATTTCTTCAGAAAGTTGTTGATTGCTCAGCTTTAAATTAGTAACATCTTTATGAGGATACCTATCTTCAAGTTCTATAATATCTGATATCGTTTCTGTGTTTTTGGTTTGCTTAGATTTATTTTCCTGACTGAGTTTTTTAAGGAGAAGATAATCATCTTGATCTAAGTTGTTTATTAATTGTGTTGCGGAGCAGTGAGTTGTATAAAAGAAGGTTGTGTCAGGATCAAAATATCCAAAAATCAAATATTTTCCTTTTTCTCTGAACATAAAATCGCAGGAGTTAAGCTGCTGTCCGAAAAAAGTAATTTCTGTACTTTTAAAATCATCTTCTAAAAATTTGTAAATCTTTTCAATCTTTACTTTTGAAAGTGAATTTTCAACATTCGAATATCCTGTCTTGTATGAAGTATTGATATCATAAACACTTCCGATGAATACAATATCTGCAGATTTAAAGGAACTTTCAATATCGGGTTCATAAGCACATTTGCATCCAAAAATATTAATTGATAATAAAAGCAAAAAATAAAAAAGAAATGTTTTCATTGAGTATGACAAATGATTATTAAATTTAAAATTATTAGCAAATATGTTGATATATTAAGCTACTTCCAAATTATTAATTACCAATCACCCATTACTAATATTTCAAAACCGAATATCATAAAATCTCTCTCCAATTCCGTATATTTGGGGAAAATTTTACAAAATGATCGAGTGGAAAACCGTAAAGGAATACGAAGATATTACTTATAAAAAATGCAACGGTGTGGCAAGAATTGCATTCAACAGACCGGAAATCCGTAATGCTTTCAGACCAAAAACAACTTCAGAATTGTATGATGCTTTTTATGATGCATCAGAAGATCCATCAATTGGTGTGGTTTTGCTTTCAGGAGAAGGGCCAAGTTCTAAAGACGGAGTTTGGGCTTTCTGTAGTGGGGGCGACCAAAAAGCAAGAGGTCAGCAAGGTTATGTAGGCGAAGATGGAAGACATCGTTTAAATATTCTGGAAGTTCAGCGTCTGATTCGTTTTATGCCGAAAGCGGTAATTGCTGTGGTTCCGGGTTGGGCTGTAGGTGGTGGTCACTCGCTTCACGTAGTTTGTGATTTGACTTTAGCAAGTAAAGAACACGCTATTTTCAAGCAGACTGATGCTGATGTTACAAGTTTTGACGGCGGTTACGGTTCAGCTTATTTGGCTAAAATGGTCGGACAGAAAAAAGCACGTGAAATTTTCTTTTTAGGAAGAAATTATTCAGCTCAGGAAGCTTTCGATATGGGAATGGTGAATGCCGTAATTCCTCACGACGAATTGGAAGACACAGCTTACGAATGGGCTCAGGAAATTTTAGCAAAATCTCCGACTTCCATCAGAATGCTGAAGTTTGCAATGAATCTTACTGACGACGGAATGGTTGGTCAGCAGGTTTTTGCGGGAGAAGCAACCCGTTTGGCATACATGACAGAAGAAGCAAAAGAGGGTAGAAATGCCTTCCTTGAAAAAAGAAAACCTGACTTTGGAAAAGATCAGTGGATTTCTTAATTATAAATAATAAGTGATAGGTAATGAGTAATTTCATTACCTATTATTTTGTTTAAATAATTATCTGATTGTCCGCAATATGCTATAATTAAATGCTGTTTGCTGTAATCATAATTATTTTTTACCACAACGTACACTAAGGTTATCCATAAAGCTCACAACTATTGTGTTCCTGGTGAAATCTTTAGTGAGCTTCGTGGTGAAATCCAAGTATGATAAATAACGGATATACAAAAATAATTATTTCAGATTTAACAAATAAAAAACTAATCTGCGTCATCTCCAAAATCTGCGAGAGCTCTAAAACAATATGAATCAAAACTTTCAAAACCCTCAGATTTTCGACCTTGAAATTCCTGATTTCAATGATCTGAAACTGACGGCTGTTTCTCCAAAATATCTCAGGATTATTTTATTAAATCTTGCATTGTTTTCGATTTTTTTAATCGGAGCTGTTGGAGTGGCTTTTTATTTCTTTTATTTAAATTTAACAAAACTACAGATTTTAACAATTGTTATCGGAATTTTCCTGATGATTTTTTTTCTGTTTTTGAATGCAATCATTGGTTTTAAATTCAGGAAATATGCTGTTCGGGAAAAAGATTTGGTCTATCAATACGGTTGGCTGAAAAGAAGCATTATCATTGTTCCTTTCAACAGGATTCAACATGTAAAAGTAGAACAGGGTTGGTTTTCAAGGATATTAAACTTAAAATCGATTGCCGTTTTTACAGCAGGAGTGAATGGTGGAGATGTTACCATCAACGGTTTACCTGAAGAGATCGCGGAAGGAATCAACAATCATATCCGTGGAACGATCTCACAAGAAAAAACAGAAGATGGAGGAGAAGCTTAATTCTTTTTTTCAGCCTCAAAGACAATCAAAAACAGGTATCGTTCTGCTTTTTCTGTATAATATCGGAATGGTAATTAAAAACCTATGGGTTTTAATCGTTCTTTTCTTTGTTAAAAAGGAAAAAGTAGAATCCTGGATGATTATTGTAGCAATCGTTGCAGCACTTTTAATTCTTATTGTTTCAGCGGTTTTACAATACTTTCATTTTAAATATTATATCGATGAAGAGAATGAGGAATTTGTGATTCATGAGGGGATTATCAATACTTCGGTAACCAAGATCAAAAAGAAAAATATTCAGGAAGTAAATATTTCACAACCTTTTATTCATCGGTTTTTTAATATTTATAAACTTGAAATTGATACACCCGGAAGTTCTGAAAAAGAGGTGAAAATTTCGGCATTGACAAAACAGAATGCAATTGACCTCAAAAAATATCTTTTAACGGAAACTACTGTTGAGTACTCTATAGAAAAAACAGATGATATTGTATTAAATGAAGAAATTAAAGACCTTCGTTCCATTAAAATTTCTACTTTCAGCATTTTAAAATATGGAATAACGGCAAATTATGTTCGGAGTTTTCTGGCAATGGTCAGTTTGCTGATTTACGGTTTTTCTGAACTTGCCAACTTACTTAAAAAGGTAGAATTTGATACTCAGCTGGATTATGATACGGTGGAAGAAAGATTTCTGGCATTTTCAATACCTGTCATTTTGGGGATTGTTTTAGTCGTTATTATTATCGGAATCATCGTGAATGCAGTTCGAACCATCATTAAATTTTTCAACTTTAAAATCACGGAAAACAATCAAAGCTTTTCTTTTGAATATGGTTTGTTTAACACAAGAAATTCAATTGTCAACAAATCGAAAGTTCAGGTCATTACCGAAACGCAAAACTGGATTCAGAAGAAGATGAAAATTTCTTATGTGAAATTCCTGCAAATCGGAAAAAATGAAGAAGAAGATGAGAAAAATGTTGCAGCCGTTCCGGGAATTAATAATGAAGAAAAATCAAAATTGATCTCAACAATCTGGAAAGAAAATCCTGTTTTTGAAAACTTTTTGAAACCGAATTTCAGATTAATTATCGTCAATACTTTTCAGTTCATTATTATTCCGCTTCTTTTGTTTCTTATTATTGAAAAAGATTTGTTGATAAACTACTGGTTTTTAGCAGTTGTGTATATTGTTTTAGTCGAAATATGTATTCTGATTTCCTTCAGAAACCTGAGATTGTTTTATAATGAAAGATTCATTAGGTTAAAATCAGGAATTTGGGACATCGATAACCGAACTTTTGAGGTCGAAAAGCTTCAGACTGTGAAAATTTCTCAGTATTTTTGGCAAAGAAAAACAAACTTGGGAAGTATCACTTTTTATACCTCTGCAGGACGGTTCAGAATAGTTGCTTTAAATTTTACAAAGCTCAAAAAACTGCTCAATTACTGCATTTATAAAATAGAAACAAATTAATATAAGTAATGAGCAATAAGTAATGAGTAATCTTCAGATTTTATATTGCCTATTGCCCATTACTCACTACTCATAAATTATGATTGATTGGATAAAAGCCGCACGGCTTAGAACGTTGCCGTTATCGTTAAGCGGAATCATCATGGGATCTTTCATCGCAAAATGGAGACTCAGAGAAGAGGGAGGAACCTGGGACTGGAAGATCTTTGCTTTGGCACTGTTGGTGACTTTGCTGTATCAGGTTTTATCAAACTATGCGAATGATTATGGAGATGGTGTGAAAGGAACTGATGCCAAAAGAATCGGTGAAGCAGAAGCAAGAGCTGTTGCGTCAGGGAAAATCACGGCAAAACAAATGAAAAATGCAGTAATTCTTTTTTCTGTTTTGTCTTTTGTAGCAACTGTTGCACTTCTGTACATCGCTTTTATCCCTGAATTTATGAATGAATTTTACATTTTCATCGGATTGGGAGTGGCAAGTATTTTGGCGGCAATCGGTTATACAGTCGGTAAAAAACCTTATGGATATATGGGGTTGGGCGACGTTTTCGTATTTATATTCTTTGGATTGGTTTCGGTTTGTGGAAGTTATTTTCTGTTTACAAAAACTTTCTCATGGGACATTCTTTTACCGGGAACGGCGATTGGAATGATGAGTATGGCAGTTTTGAATCTTAACAACATGAGAGATATTGAAAGTGACAGATTATCAGGCAAAAACAGCCTTGCATTGAGAATTGGCTTTAAGAATGCAATGATCTACGAAATGGTTTTGTTGCAGCTTCCTTTGATTTTAGTTTTGATCTTTTTAGGATTAAATAATTTCATTCAGCTTCAGAAATATTACGTGTTTATTGTAATGATTCTTTTATTCCCGGTAGCGAAACTAAGAAGAAGCATCATGTCTGTGAAAGAACCGAAACAACTTGATCCGTTTTTGAAACAGGTAGGAATCATGACTTTAATGATGGCTGTTTTAACGGCAGTAGGTCTTAATTATTTTAGCTAAATTTTCTGTTATGGAATCTAAAATATTCGTTCAGGCTCAGATGCTCATCAGAAAACCGATCAACGAAGTTTTCGAAGCGTTTATCAATCCGGAAATCACAACCAATTTCTGGTTTACAAAATCGAGCGGAAAACTCGTGGAAGGTGAAACAATCCTTTGGGAATGGGAAATGTACGATGCGAAATCTGAGGTTAAAGTTCATCAGATTATTCCCAATCAGCTTATAAAAACAACGTGGGGATTATTTTCCAACAATGTCGATTATGAGTTTAAAGAAATGGAAAAAGGAACATTAGTTATCATCAAAAGTTTTGGATATTCTGAAACAGGAGATGAACTTTTATCTGTAATTAATGACAATACGGGTGGTTTTACAACCGTTTTAGATGGCTGCAAAGCTTATTTAGAACACGGCATTAATCTGAGATTGATTGAAGATAAATTTCCATCGAAATAGTTTTCAAAACTTTGCTGAGTCAAACGCCTTTGCGAACTTAAAAACAGAATAATTTATATAAAAATCTTTGCGCTCTTTGCGTTTTAAAAAAATTAGCAATATTCAAAAATGAATTAAAAATGAAAATACAATACTTAGGACAAAACTGTTTTTTGTTCACGTACAAAGACAAAACGATTTTATGCGACCCTTTTTACAACTACAAAAAAGCAGAATCAGGTTTTGATATCACCGCTCAAAAAATAGATTACATTTTACTGACTCATGCTCACGGAGATCATATTGCCGATGTAGGAGAGGTTTTGCAACATTACCCTGAAGCTACGATTATCGGTCAGCCAGAAATCTGTGCTTACTTTAAAAATGCAAAAAATACAGACGATGTAAACCTTGGAGGTTCTGCAAAAATCGATGATTTGAAAATTTCTATGGTTCCGGCTCATCATACAAGTTCGTTTCCTGACGGAACTTATGGTGGAGTTCCTGTAGGATATATTTTCAGACTTCCTGAAGGGAGAAATTTGTATTTGGCAGGAGATACAGGAGTAATGGCAGACATGCAGTTGTTTCCTTCATTGTTTGGAAATTTAGACCTTTCGATTCTTCCGATTGGTGGTCATTATACAATGTGTGCAAGAAAAGCGGCTTTTGCAGCATCAGAATTATTGAAAACTCCGAAAGTGATCGGATGTCACTTTGATACTTTTCCTGCAATTGAAATCAATCACGAGAGTGCGGCGAAACATTTTGCTGACAAGAATGTAGAATTGGTTTTACCAAAATTGGGAGAAAGTTTCGAAATATAAATACAAAAAAAGAGATTAAGCAATTTAAATAAAATCATCTTAATCTCTTTTTTATAAAAATAAAAAATGGCAAGCTACCTAAATCACACCGCTACGACCAATTACCTTTGCTGCGTTCCCACCCTGGAGGATTCTCAGGAGCTGGTTGTTTAGGACTTGCCGTTGCAAAGATAGGAATTAATATTAAACTTCAAAACTGTAAAGCAGAAAAACAGGTGAAAAAACTGAGAATTTAAGCTAATTTGCTGAAATTTAAGTTAATAATTTTTCATCTTTTTATAAAATTTTTTAAACATGGCTAAAAGTCCGACTACCTTAGGAATTATTCTTTTTATTGCTACAATGATCATCTTTTTTGTAGTGTATTCTTTTTTCTCCGGCATTGAATATTTCGATACTACATTGAAAGTCAATGCATTCGTTTTGCCCTTAATTTATGCGGTAACTGCATTCTGGTCTGTAAAATCAAGATGGAACACCCACAAAATGGGTTTCAGAGAGGCTTTTAAAAGAGCATTTGTTCCGATGTTTATTGGTGGAATTTTATCCATCGTAAGCATATTTACTTTCTTAAATTACATTGATACCGATGCGAAAAAACTGTTAAATTACCAATATGTAACAAGACAAAAATCGGAATTGGATAAAGAATATCAGTCAGCAAAAAAGATTTTAAAACACCAAAAAGACATTGATGAACTGGAACAAAAATACAAAGAAGGGCTTGAAAGATTTGATCCTAAGGTTGTAAAAGGAAAAGATATGTTGACGGCAAGTCATTTTTCAGGATATTTTGCAGCAATCCTGATATTTTACGTAATTTTGTCTGTCTTTTTCGGAGCGTTTTTCAGAACAAAAACAATTCCGCAGGAGGAACCTAATCAAGCATAATTTTTTATTAAAATTAAATGAATTTATCTATAGTTATTCCGTTACTGAACGAGGAAGCATCTCTTGAAGAGCTTTTTTCGAGGATTGATAATACATGTAAAACCAACAACTTATCTTACGAAGTTTGGTTTGTAGACGACGGAAGCACCGATCTTTCATGGAGCATTATCGAGAACATGAAAGTTCAGCATCCACAGATTCACGGAATAAAATTTTCCAGAAATTACGGAAAATCTCAGGCTTTACATGCCGCTTTTGAAAAAACCAACGGTGATGTTGTTATTACGATGGATGCTGATCTTCAGGATTTTCCGGAGGAGATTCCTGAACTGTACAGAATGGTGATGGAAGATAATTATGATATTGTTTCGGGATGGAAAAAGAAGCGTTTTGATAATGTAATGACGAAAAACATTCCTTCAAAACTTTTCAATGCAGCAGCGAGAAAGGTTTCCGGAGTTTATCTTCATGATTTCAATTGCGGTTTAAAAGCTTACAAAAAACAGGTTGTCAAATCAATCGATGTTTACGGAGATATGCACCGTTACATTCCGGTTTTGGCCGCAAATGCAGGTTTCAGAAGAATTACTGAGAAAGAAGTCCCACACCAGGCAAGACCTTACGGAACTTCAAAATTCGGAACTGAAAGATTTGTTCGCGGATTCTTAGATTTGGTAACCCTTTGGTTTGTAAGCAGATTCGGAGGAAGACCGATGCATTTCTTCGGAGCAGTCGGAACTTTAATGTTCATCATCGGATTTCTTTCTGCACTTTGGTTAGGGGTTTCAAAACTGATCGATGTTGCAAGAGGAATTTACGGTCATTTAATAACCAATAATCCTTGGTTTTATATTGCTTTAACGATGATGTTGATGGGAACTTTGCTTTTCATCGCAGGCTTTTTAGGCGAAATGATTATCCGAACCAACAGAGAGCATAAGAATTATAATATTGACGAAGTGATTTAAGTTTATGAAATTTTATCTCATCATTTTCAGTCTATTATTAATGTCATGCTCGGAAGTGAAAGTTTCCGAACCGATAACTGCGCAATGGGAATTTATCAGTATAAATGAAGGTGACAGAAACAAAGTTGATGATAAAATGCTGAATAATATTAATAAAGAATATGGTACCGGAATCATAGAATTCAAACAAGATTTATCTTTTTCTTCCGTCGGGAGTAAAAATAATAGTGAAGGTACTTATACTTTGAAAAACAACACTTTAATCATGCAGTATTCTAATCTGCCTGAACCCATAAAGTTTAATTATTCTGTTATTGAAAACAAATATTTGCTTCTGAAGAATATTGATGGTAAAAAGCTAACCTGGCTTTACAAAAAAAGTAAATAATGAAAAAAGTAGTTTTAGGATTAAGTTTACTGGCTATATTTTCCTGCGGAAAGATTTCTCCCAAAGGAAATTTAGATAAAAAAGAAATCGATGTTGAAGAATTTGTCAACCTTGATCTGGATGGAAAGTTTCGTGTATTTTATGCAAAAGGCCCTAAAAATTTTGTGGAAGTAGAAACGTATCCCAACATTGCAGACAATCTGGATATTGATGTGGATGATAAAACCCTTTCAATCAAAGAAAACAGAAAAACAAAAGGGGTAGATTTTTATAATATTACGATCTATTCAAAATATAATCTGGAGAAAGTTTCAATTTCAGATTCTGTGGAAATGAATATTTCTAGTGAAATTAAAACTGATAATTTTAGATTAAATTTAAAAAATTACGCTACTTTTATGGGTTCGATCAACACAAGAAGGGCAGAAGTTGACATGAAAAACAGAAGCCGCGCTAATTTTTTGGGTGAAACTAAAGATGCGGTCATCAAGATTTCAGATACCGCTAGTTTGATTGCTCCCTATTGGAAGATTGTTAATCTGAATTTAGATTCTCAAAACGGAAATTATGCAGAAGTCAATGTAAAAGATTCATTAAAAGGAAACGTGAAAAATACTGCGAAGTTTGTATATTATAATGATCCGATCAGAGCTTTTAAGGTAGACAAAACAACGAAGGTAGAAAACAAGAAATTAAATTAGGCGGGAAGTTTGAAGCTGGATGATGGAAGTTTTATGAGTCTAAAATTTCAAAACAAATCATTAATACAAATGAAATGAGTTTTAAATTTGAAAAGTTAATTATATGGCAAAAGTCTATGGATTTTGGAGAAAGTATTTATAAACTTACTTTAAAATTTCCAAAAGATGAATCTTTTAATTTAACTTCTCAGATTAGAAGAGCTTCTGATTCTATTGCACTAAATATTTCCGAAGGAAGTATTTTACAATCTAAATTAGAGTTTAGAAAATTTTTAGGATTTTCAATCCGCTCATTAGCCGAAGTAGTAACATGTCTTTATAAATCAAAGAATAGAAACTATATTTTAGAAGAAGAATTTAATAAACTATATAATGAAAGTTATAATTTAATGAATCAGATTATAGCTTTTAGAAATAAAATAAAAGAATAAAAAGCTGGAAGCTTGAAACGGGATGATGGAAGACCTCCAACTTCCTACTTCTAACTTCCGACCAAAAAAAACATACAAATATGACAACATTAGAAAAAGCGAAACTTTGGTTAGGCGACTCATTTGATCAGGAAACAAAAGATGCTGTTCAAACATTAATCGACAGCAATTCTCCTGATTTAGAAGATTCTTTTTACAGAGAATTGGAGTTCGGAACAGGAGGAATGAGAGGAATTATGGGTGTTGGAACCAATCGTTTAAATAAATATACGTTAGGTCAAGCAACACAGGGACTTGCGAATTATATGTTACAGCAGTTCCAAGGTGAAGAAACCGAAGGTTCGGCGAAGTCAGGGACGAGCCAAATCAGTGTTGCGATTGCTTATGACGTGAGAAATAATTCTAAAGAATTCGGAAAATTGGTGGCAGATGTTTTAACAGCAAACGGAATTAAAGTTTTGCTGTTCAAAAACCATAGACCGACTCCTGAATTGTCTTTCACGGTTCGTGACAGAAAATGTAATGGAGGAATTGTATTGACGGCTTCTCACAATCCGCCTGAATACAACGGTTATAAAGTTTATTGGAATGACGGAGCACAAATTGTTCCGCCACATGATGAAGCAATCATTAAAGAGGTATATTCTACAAAATTTGAAGATATTAAATTTGATGGAAATGATGATCTAATCGAATGGATCGGAGAGGAGCAGGATGATGTTTACATCAATGCCTGTATCGAAAATTCAACTTATCAGGATGTTGGAAAAGGAAATTTGAATATTGTTTTCACATCAATCCACGGAACAACCTATACAACTGTACCGAAAGCTTTGGAAAAAGCTGGTTTCAAGAAAATAGATTTGGTAAAAGAACAGATGATTCCGAGCGGAAATTTCCCGACCGTAGATTCTCCGAATCCGGAAGAACCTGCAGCTCTTGAAATGGCAATGGATTTAGCCAAAATCACCAATGCAGATATTGTTATCGGAACTGATCCTGATGGAGACAGACTCGGAATTGCGGTTAGAAATCTTGAAGGCGAAATTCAGTTATTGAATGGAAATCAATGTAATACCATTTTGACGTATTATATTTTAGACCAGTGGAAAAAACAAGGCAAAATTACAGGAAAAGAATTCATCGGTTCTACGATTGTAACTTCAGATATTTTCTTTGATATTGCTGAAAAATTCGGGGTTGACTGTAAAGTCGGATTAACAGGTTTCAAATGGATCGGAAAAATGATTCGTGATTTTGAAGGTCAGGAAAAATTCATTTGCGGTGGTGAAGAAAGTTTCGGGTTTATGACCGGAGATTTCGTTCGTGATAAAGATTCTTGCGGAAGTATCATTTTAGCTTGTGAAATTGCAGCTTGGTGCAAAGCAAACGGAAAAACGATGTACGAATATCTGATCGAGATTTATCAGGAAACCGGAATGTATTACGAAGGTTTGATCAATATCGTTAAAAAAGGTAGAGACGGTGCTGAGGAAATTCAGAATATGATGAAGAATTTCCGTGAAAATCCGCCAAAATCATTGGCTGGTTCTTTAGTGGAAGAAGTGAAAGATTTTAAAGAGCAAACCAATTTCGTAGTTTCTGAAAACGAAAAACATGTGATGGATGACATTCCAAAATCTAATGTTTTGATTTATTACACTCAGGACGGAACAAAAGTTTGTGTAAGACCTTCGGGAACAGAACCAAAAATTAAATTCTACGTTTCTGTAAAAGATGTATTAGAATCAAAAGCAGATTTTAAAGATAAATTAAAAGCTTTGGAAGCAAAAATTGAAGAAGTAAGAAAAGATCTTCAGTTGAATTAAAATAAGGTTGCCGAAATTAGATTTAGATAATATTAAATTATAGCAAATGCCTTGTGTTCTTTGCTGAGTGAAATCGAAGATTCAACGTAGTCAAACGCCTTTGCGAGCTTAAAAACAGCTAGTTGTTAAAAAAAACTTTGCGAACTTTGCGTTAAAATCAGGCATTATAATTATCTAAACCTTAATTCCTGCAACCTAAAAACCTAAATATATTAAAAGTAAATAAAAGTGAAAGTTTCAAAATTAGCAGCGAACCTTATTGGTTCTGAAATTGTAAAAATTGGTAATGAAGTAAATGATTTAAAAGCGAAAGGAGCAGAAATTGCGAATCTTACGATTGGGGATTTAAATTCTAATTTGTATCCGATTCCTGCAGAATTAAAAGAAGAAATTCAGAAAGCGTATCAGAATAATTTGACCAATTATCCGCCTGCAAACGGATTATTGTCGTTGAGAAATGAAGTTTCCAAAGATTTAAAATCAAGATGGAATTTAGACTATTCAGCGAATGATATTCTGATTACAGCAGGTTCGAGACCTTTGATTTACGCGGTTTACAAAACTATCGTTGATGAAGGCGATAAGGTAATTTATCCTACACCTTCTTGGAACAACAATCATTACGCATATCTTACTTCTGCAGATGCAATAGAAGTAAAAACCACTCCTGAAAACAATTTCTTACCCACTGCTGCAGAATTGAAACCACACTTAAATGGTGCAGTTCTTTTAGCGCTTTGTTCACCACTGAATCCTACTGGGACGATGTTTACGGAAGATCAGTTAAGAGAAATCTGTGAAATGATTTTGGAGGAAAACAGCAAAAGAGGAGCAGACGAAAAGCCATTGTATTTGATGTACGATCAGATTTATTCTAATCTTACTTTTGGTGCAAAACATGTCGATCCGGTGTCTCTTTTCCCTGAAATGAGAGAATTTACAATTTATATCGAAGGTATCTCTAAATGTCTTGCCGCAACAGGAGTACGTGTAGGATGGGGATTTGGTCCTTCTCAGGTAATCGATAAAATGAAAGCTTTATTGACTCACGTTGGAGCCTGGGCGCCAAAACCGGAGCAGGAAGCTACTGCAAAATATTTCCAGAATGCAGATAATGTGAATTCATTTATCCATGATTTTAAAGGTAAATTAGAAGAAAGCTTAAAGGTTCTTCACAACGGAATTCAGGATTTAAAAACCAAAGGTTTAGCGGTAGAAAGTATTGAGCCGATGGGAGCTTTATATCTTACCATTAAATTAGATTATATCGGAAAAACAAAACCTGACGGAGCAGTTATTGAAAATTCTTCAGATCTTGTTTTCTATTTAATTAATGAGGCAGGAGTTGCATTAGTACCATTCTCGGCTTTCGGAGAAGAGAAAACTGAGCCTTGGTTCAGAGCTTCTGTAGGAGGTTTGGCAATTGATGAAATTGAAGTAATGATGCCGAAATTAGAGAATGCATTAAAAAATTTGAAATAATCTAAAATATTTTTTTAAATTTATACCACAAGTTGATTCTTATTTTAAGAATCAACTTTTTTATTATAAACACTTAATATTGAGCACAAATGGATCATGAAAAAAATGAATCCGACCAAAACGAGTTGGATAAAAATCAATCACAGCAAAACAATAATTCGCCTTCTGATGATTTTTCGGAGCAGCAAAATTTAGAATCTGAAAATCTAAGTTCTGAAAATTCTTCAAATGAAATTAGAGAGAAGCCTGTAGAAAAACAACCTGAACAAACTTTACCTGTTACCGAAAAAAAGAAAAGAAATCCCTATAAAATTGCATTCTTCAGTCTTGGCGGAATTATATTGTTGGGTGGAGCTTCTTACTTTGGATATAATTATTATAAAAATCACCAGGTTGAACCGATTGCCGAAAACGTCTGTTTAGATACCGATACCAAAATTTATGATGCCTATAAAGATGCGGTTGTGATGGTAAAACATCGATACGGATTTTTTGCCAAAATTAAAGGAAAAGAAGTTCAGCTGAATCTTCCTGATGTTTCTGAAGAAACGCTTTTCGGGACTGCATTTTTTGTTGATAAAAAAGGAAATATGATTTCCAACAGTCATGTTCTCCAACCCTGGAATTCTCCTGAAAATATTGATAAGCTTAATACAGATGCTTCAAATATCCGCAGAAAAATTGCTTCCATTCTTACAACTGATATTTCGGAAGATGGGTACGAAACTTTTATCACATCAAACTGGGGAAATGCATCTTCTGAATATGATGAAGAAGGAGAAAGTGATTATCATGATGGTGAAGGCGAAGCAGACCAAGGAGAAGAATTTGTAACATCAGATCAACCAACAGTAGACTCAACCGCAGAAGCCGTTGATATTGCTGCTTCAATCCCTCATAAAGACTATATCTCTGAAGAATATATTGAAGTGTACATGAAGACGATTGATATTTCTGTCGCTCTGCATAACTCTGCCGAAGAATGGTTGCCATGCACGATCGAAAAAATTTCTGAAGATGTATCGGTCGACTTAGGTGTTTTACAATTGACTACCAAAGAAACACCAAATACGGTTGTAAATATTATAAATCTTGAACATGCTGTAACTGATGACCAGACTTTGCGTCCGGGTGAAAAAGCAGTGATGATCGGTTATCCTTTAGGCGAAGATTTAGCGCAAACTATTTCAGGAATTAAAGTTCAGCTGTATGACGGGCAAATCAGTAAAGAATCAGACGGAACAAAAATTCAATACAGCGTAACATCAACGCATGGAGCAAGCGGTTCTCCGATATTTAACAATTGCGGACAGTTAATAGCCGTTAATTTCAGCGGACTTGAAAAAGTACAGGGCTACAATTTCGGGATTATTGCTAAACAGATCAATTCTGTTTATCCGTTTTTAGCTGCAGAAGTAAAAGTCGATCATATTAATTAAACACAATTCACTATGAAAAAAATAATCAGTCTTATGGCAACGCTGGCTTTCAGTATTGCATTTGCACAAATTCCCACTCTGGAAGTGGAGAACCAGAAAAAACATCCTGTTATTCTTCAGGAAGCTAAAATTGACACCAAAATTTTAGGTAATCTTGCCACAACGACAGCAACATACACTTTTTATAATCCCAGCAGCAGAATTCTCGAAGGCAATCTTACTTTTCCTCTTCCTGAAGGCGTTTCAGTGAGTGGCTATGCTTTAGACATCAACGGAAAACTGAGAAATGCAGTTCCTGTTCCCAAAGAAAGAGCCAAAGAAGTTTTTGAAAGCATCGAAAGAAGAAATGTTGATCCCGGAATTATCGAAAAAGTAGAAGGAAATAATTTCAGAACGAGAATTTATCCGTTACCTGAAAAAGGAACACGAACGATTCAGATTATCTATCATCAGGAATTGAAGAACTTCGCTTCTGATTATCAATATTTTTTAAGCTTTGCGAATGCAACCACAATTCCAAAATTTAATCTGAAGGTCTGGATCAGCGAAACGGCAACCATGCCAAAGATTTTAGAAAATCCGGATGGAAGTTTTGCTTTTCAGAAACAGGGAAATCAATGGATTGCAGAAATCAACAAAACAGATTTTACACCAAATGAAAGTTTAAAAGTGACGATTCCTAAAAATCAAAATTCATCAAATGTTGTTTTGCAAAAAGCTTCAGGCGATAAATTTTATTTTGCAGCCAATGTAGGATTAGATTTTCCTGTAAAAGAGAAACCAAAATCTCAGAAAATTGCAATTATCTGGGATAATTCTTACAGTGGTTCGAAGAGAAACCGTGATAAAGAATTACAGTTTTTAGATGCTTATTTTGCAGACAATAAAAATGTTTCCGTTTCTTTTTCTTTGTTAAATAATACTTTCGAAAAAATTGAAGAATTCAGTATTTCTCAGGGAAACTGGAGTGAACTGAAAAATAGAATTTTAAATGTAAAATATGACGGCGGAACAGATTTCGGCGCATTAAAAGAAGTCAGTGGAGTAGAAGAATATCTTTTATTTTCTGATGGAATTTCCAATTTCGGAGATTTAACGATGAAGTTTAAGAAGCCTTTAAACAGTATTTCAAGTACACCAACTTCTGATTTTAATCTGCTTAAATTATTGGCGAACCAGTCAGGCGGAAATTTTATTAATTTAAATGAACTGGAAACACAATCTGCTTTAAAAACATACAAAAGATTACCCGTTCGTTTTTTAGGATTTAAAGAAAATCCGAATATGCAGGAATTGTTTCCAAATATTGGTTCGGTCATCAGTGAACCAATTAATATTTTTGGAATTACAACAGGTAATGTCGGAAATTTGACGGCAATTTTCTCAGTTGGAAATGAAAAATTTGAAGTTCCGGTTGATTTTTCAAAACCTCAACAGTTGGAAAATTGGCAGGTTGCTCGGTTTTGGGCTCAGAGAAAAATCAATGAGCTGGAATTAAATTCCACACAAAACCGTCAGGAAATTAAAAACATCAGTGAACAATTTGGTGTTGTCAGTAAAAACACAAGTTTAATTGTTCTGGATGATATTAATGATTATGTACGCTACAAAATTACACCGCCGCAGGAATTATTGGCTGATTATCAGAAAATCGTTTCTCAAAATAAAGGCCGAGTTTTAGAACAAAGAAAAAATCTGTTATCCAAAGCATTTGATAAAACCAGAGAATTAAAAACTTGGTGGAATACCGAATTTAAACCTGTAGAAAAAAAGGAATATCCAAGAGTTTCTAATCAATCTGTTGTTGATGCAACGCCACCTCCGGCTCCTTTAGAGATGCGAATTTCTTCTGAAGGTGATCAAGCAATAGAAATTCTAAGCTCTGCGAAATTGGCAGAATCTGAAGTTAAGCCAAAAGGAAAAATCACTTTAGTCGATGTAGAAAGCACTGCAGAATACATGAAAGATTTCCAGAATTTGCAGTCGGCAGATGTCATCTATCAGAAATATTTAGAAAACCGTTCAAAACATGAAAAACAGGTTTCTTATTATTTTGATATTTCTAAATTGCTTTTCAAAAAAGGAAACAAAGAATTATCTTTAAAAGTTTTGAGTACTTTAGCTGAGTTGGATCTTGAAAACGAAGAATTGTATAAAACGATTTATTATCTTTTAAAACAGAGAGGTCATTACGATAAAGAATTGTGGATCACTCAGAAAATTCTTGAATGGCGGCCTTTCGATACACAAAGTCACAGAGATTACGCTTTGGCTTTGGTTGATAACAAAAGACCTCAGGAAGCTTTAAATATTTATAAATCTCTGCTGTATCAGGAGTTCACAGATGAAATTTCTGTGCGTGACAACGGAATTGAGGAAATTCTGATTATGGAAATCAACAATATTTTAAAACAAAATAAAAACGTTGAGGCAAGCAAAATCGATGACCGTCTGAAAGCAGATTTGCCTGTAGATATTCGTGTGGTGATTAATTGGAATAAAGACAACACCGACATCGATCTTTGGGTAACAGATCCGAAAGGTGAGGACTGCTCTTATCAGCACAAGTCCACTGCAATCGGCGGAAGAATCAGCAATGATTTTACACAAGGATTCGGTCCGGAACAGTTTTTACTGAAAAAAGCCATTAAAGGAAAATATAAAATCAAAACCAACTTTTTTGGTGAAAGACAGAATATTCTTTCGGGACCAACGACAATTATGGCAGAGGTGTATCTGTATTATTCTGATGGAAGACAGGAAAGGAAAATTGCTGTTTTCCAGAGTCAGAAAGAAAATAAACAGGAAGATGACAGCAAAATTCTGATAGGAGAATTTGAGTTTTAAGAAAAATCACATAAATTGCCGAAGGTTTGTACTTCGGCAATTTATATTTCTGTTCATATTTTCGAATAGATTTTTTTGGGCAGCTTTACCGCCTTCCACTCCCGCTTTTTTGCTTGCACTTCGTTCCTGCAAAAAGAGCTCCGTTCAAGTCGGGCTGCGTGAGATTCACTGTTGAAGAACTACAATTAATTATAAATAAGAAAAATTAAATAATGAAAATCATTGCTGTTATTCCTGCACGTTATGAAGCCAGCCGTTTTCCCGCAAAACTGATGCAGGTTTTAGGTAAAAAAACAGTTATTACAACAACCTACCAAAATGTTGTGGAAACCGGTCTTTTCGATGAAGTTTTTGTCGCAACAGATTCTGAGATTATCTTTAATGAAATTCAAAATCATGGCGGAAAAGCAGTAATGACCGGTCAACATGAAACCGGAAGCGACCGGATTGCAGAAGCGGTACAAAATATAGACTGTGATATTGTCATCAATGTTCAGGGTGATGAACCGTTCTTAAAATTAGAACCTTTACAGCAGCTGATTGAAGTTTTTAGAGCCGATGATAATCAGGAAATTTCCTTAGTTTCTTTAAAAATAAAACTTCACGAAAAAGAGGAAATTGAAAACCCGAATAATGTAAAAGTAATTACCGATAACAATGGTTTTGCTTTGTATTTCAGCCGTTCGGTAATTCCTTTTCACCGAGAAGTTTCTTATGATATTGATTATTTTAAACACATCGGAGTTTATGCTTTCAGAAAACATGCTCTGCTTCAATTTTCAAAATTGGAAATGAAACCTTTGGAGATTTCAGAAAAGATAGAATGCATCCGTTACCTGGAATACGGAATGAAAATTAAATTAATTGAAACCAATTTCATCGGAGTAGGAATTGATACACCTGAAGATTTGGAGAAAGCGAGAAAGCTATTGTAAAGAGCCAAGACAAAAGTAAAAAGGTAAAAGGTTTGTGATTTAAAAATACATTACAAAATTGTGATATTTTGTTACACTGTTAAACTGCTACATTGCTACATTTTCCAAGAAAGGCTTATATTTGAATTTATAAATTGATTTAATGAAGAAATTACTTATCGTTTTCGTTCTGATTATTTCGCAATTGTCTTTTGCTCAGACTGCTAAAGAAATTATCGACAAAAACATAGAATTATCGGGAGGATTAACCAATTGGAAGCTTTTGAATTCAGTATTACTTCAGGGAAAAGTAATTTTGGGAATTAAAGACGAATATCCGATCAAAATATATCAGCAAAGGCCAAATTTAACCAAAACCGTAATCACAATGGGTGGAAAAGATACTGCTATTGAAGGTTATGACGGTACAAAAGGCTATGCGATGAATTATGCAACCAATAAGCTTCAGGTTTATCCGGAATATATACCAGAAAGTTTTGATAATGATTTTATTGATTGGGAAAATAAAGGTTTTGAAGCCAAATATTTAGGGAAAGAAAAAGTAGGAGAGATCTACTGTCACAAAGTAGAGCTGACTAAAAATGTAAATAAAAATTACTACTATTTCGACACAAAATCGTTCATGCTTTTGAAGGAAATGAAAAAAGATGAAACTTTAACATATTCAAATTACAAAAAGGTAGGAAATTTGATGATGCCTTTCAGATTAGAATCTTCGAGCGCCAAAAAAGACGGCGATTACGTAATGCTTCTGAATAAAGTGGAAATCAACAAAGTATTTCCGGCAAACAGTTTTAAATTTTAATTAATAAAAAATTTCTTATGAAAAAGATTTTCATAGTGCTGATTTCATTGGGTGCATTTTTTAACAGCTGTGCACAGAAAAAAAATGAAGTTCCTAAAGTAAAAACAAACAAAGTTATGTCAAAATCAATATACGATTATAAAGTGGATGCCCTTGAAGAAGGTAAAACCATCAATTTTGCAGATTATAAAGGCAAGAAAATTCTTATAGTAAACACGGCTTCAGAATGCGGATTTACACCACAATATGCAGATTTGGAAAAGCTTTCGAATGAATATAAAGACAAGCTTGTTGTAGTAGGTTTTCCTGCAAACAATTTTGGAGGTCAGGAACCAGGAACCAATGTTGAAATCGGAGCATTCTGCCAGAAAAATTACGGGGTTACTTTTCCTTTAGCATCTAAAGTTTCTGTAAAAGGAGAAGATACGGCTCCAATTTTTAAATACCTTTCAGAAAAAAGTCTGAATGGTGTGAAAGACACCGAAATTCAGTGGAACTTTACAAAGTTTTTATTAGATGAAAATGGTAAATTGATTGACAGTTTTGTAAGTAAAGTGAAACCTACTGACGAAGAGATTACCAAGTATTTGAAATAATTTTTAAAGTGGATTTTTGATCCGCTTTTTTATTGTATTAATGCTTTACAAGAATCTTTTCTGTTGCTTTTTTGCTTAGAATTTCAGTCTTTCCTGAAATTTCTATCGTAACAGATTTATCAAAATCTTCAATCTTGACAATCTTGATTTTAGTATTTAAAAGAAGATTTCTTTCGGTAAGATAATTCAGGAAAGCATCGTCGGATAAAGTAACAGAAGCAAAAACTACCGTTTCACCAACTTTACAGTTGCTCAGTTTCTGTAAATCCTGAGATATGATATTTCCATCTTTATCGGGAATTGGTTCGCCATGAGGATCGAATTTCGGATAGTCTAAAATTTCATCCATTTTATCGAAAAAAACCTGTGAATGAACATGTTCAAGCTGTTCGGCGATTTCATGTACATTTTCCCAGCCGAAATTCATTTTCTTAACCAGAAACATTTCAGTAAGACGGTGCTTTCTTACCACCAAAGCAGCTTCACGTCTGCCTTTTTCTGTAACTCTCAGCGGTTTGTAAGTTTCATAAATTACCCAGCTTTTATCTGCGAATTTCTTCATCATGTTATTAACGCTCGGCATTTTCACATTGAGAAATTTGCTCAGTTCGTTAATCGTTACTTTTCCTTCATGGTCAACTACATGAAACAAAGCTTTCAGATAATTTTCTTCTGTTAATGTTGTTTTCAAAATGTTAGACGATTTTCATTACAAATCTAACAAAATATTTTTTAAAGATGGGTCTTGTTCGTTTAAGTTTTTTTAATTTTACTTTATGAAATTTTCCTTTAAAAACGATTATTCAGAAGGGTGTCATCCGCAGATTTTAGAATCTCTTCTTAGAAATAATCTTGATCAGCAGGCTGGTTATGGCGATGATGAATATTCTCAGAAAGCTAAAAGTTTAATTAAAAATAAAATTGAAAATCCTGATTCTGAAATTTATTTTGTTTCAGGCGGAACACAGGCAAACCTGATTGTCATTTCTTCGATTTTAAGACCTTATCAATGTGTAATTTCTGCAGCTACCGGACATATTTTAAATAATGAAACCGGAGCAATTGAAGCAACCGGACATAAAATTTTAAGCATAGAAAAAGAAGATGGAAAACTAAATCCGTCAGACATTATTCCTGTTTTGGAAAGTCACAAAAATATTCCGCATCAGGTAATGCCAAAGCTGGTTTATATTTCAAACTCGACCGAATTGGGGACGATTTATACTAAGAAAGAACTGGAAAATCTTTCAAGATTCTGCAAAGAAAATAATCTGTATCTCTTTATGGACGGGGCAAGATTAGGCCACGCTTTAACCTCTGAAATTAGTGATTTAACCTTAAAAGACATTGCCGAATTAACTGATGTTTTTTATTTGGGTGGAACTAAAAACGGAGCTTTATTGGGAGAAGCAATTGTTATTAATAATAAAGATTTGCAGCAGGATTTTGCGTTTAATATCAAACAGAAAGGAGCATTGCTGGCAAAAGGCAGACTTTTGGGAATTCAGTTTTTAGAGCTGATGCAGAATGATCTTTATTTTAATTTAGCTAAAAATGCCAATCAACAGGCGATGAAGATTAAAAATGCTTTGTCTGAAAGGGGAGTACAGTTTCTTTCCGATACGTATACCAATCAGATTTTCCCGATTTTAACGTATAGAATGATTGAAGTTTTATCTGAAAAATTTGAATTTTATGTCTGGAAAAAAGTAGATGAAAATTTATCGGCAATTCGCTTAATTACTTCATGGAATACACAAAATAAAGCTGTTGAAGAGTTTATCGAAACTTTTACAAGTGAATTATAAATAAAAATGCAGCTTCAGAAGCTGCATTTTAAGTATTATTTAAATATTATTTTAATGCATTTGCAATTGTTTTGCAATCTGCAGATTCTAATTTCTGACCGTCCTTGTAAGAAATTTTCTTTTTATCGGCATAACGCATTATTCCGTTTTCATCTTTCTGATTTCCAGTTCCTTCCGTTAAAGTGTTTCCTTTTTGAATAAAGAAAATATCTCTTTTACTGGTAGTTCCTTCGGAAGCAAATTCATACGTAAGTTTGAGTGTATCACCAGATTTGAAGCCGGATAATTCGCCTTTCGAACTGTCTTTTTCAATATTTTTATAGGCCATTTTCCCGGAAAATGTTCCCAAATTATCATCCAGACTTACAAAAACGCTGTCTTTTCCGGTAACACCCAAATAGCAAAATGTTTTGGCGCCTAAAGTATCAACAACTTTTTCTGTCGGAGTTTCTGTAGAATCTGTGGTTGTCACTGGTTGTACAGGTTCAGGTTTTTTATTACAGTTCATTAATACAAGAGATAATGCACTGATTGCAATATACTTTTTCATAATTTCAATATTATGTTAAACTTTGTATTGGCTAATTTAATCATTGTGATTTGAATGATAAAGGTTTTTAAAATAATTATAGTTTAAATAAAATCCTAATCGCTGAGAATCGCTTAAAATTTTTTTTGTTTAAAATATTTCAATTTAAAGGAAATTCTAAATTAACATTTTGAGTTAGAAAATTTTTAGAATGCAGAAAATTTCTAAACTCCTTAAATATAATTATGAAATCTAATCTTTGAGAATCGCTTGAAATATTTCCATAATAATTTGATTAAGCAAATAAATAATTAATTAGTTAAAATTGATTTATAATGACTAAAAATTGAGACCAGTAGTCTCCTATTATGCGTAATAAAAAAATCCTATAATTTATATTATGTTAAATTGGATATTTTTTGAACTTTTGAAATTTATTCAAATCACTTAACATTAATAATCAACTTCCATATCCAATAATTTATTCAAACCATACTCATCAAAAAGAATTTTCCCAATTTCGAGTTTAGACCAACCTTCCTTTAATTGATATGTGAATGATAACTTATTATTTTCTAAAAAAGATTCCAAATGCAACATTAAAATATTTCTATTTGTTATCAAATGATTTTCGATCAGATTTAAATGCGTAGAAAAAATAAACATTGAATTTTTAAATTTCGAAAAACCATTTACAGTTTTTACAGTAATTTGAGTTGCATCATTAATATTAGTTCCGCTGAAAATTTCATCAAAAACAACGAAACAGTTTTTTGATTTTAGCTCTAATAAAACATTTTTTACATTCATAATTTCCTGAGCAAAATGACTGTAGCCTTCTTTCAGATTGTCATTTACTGAAAAATACATGAAAATACTATCATAAAAAGGGATATCAGAATAATCTGCTGGAACAGCAATTCCCAGATGAGCCAACAAAATAATAATGCTTATCGACTTCATTGCTGTAGATTTCCCCGACATATTGGCTCCAGTGAAAACAAGCGTATTTTTATGATCTACCTGTAAAGTATTTTTAACTGCATTTTTTAGATCTAAATGGTAAAAATTCTCAATGTTAAAAGCATTTTCAGAATTGAATTTAGGAAATACTAAGTTATTAATTTTAATTCCTTTTGCAATACTCGAATACACATCAAACAGGTAGAAAAAACTCCAGAAAGATTCAAAATTTTTCTTTTTATTTTCATGTGTTATAATCTTCAAAAAGTTTTTCTTTTCCTTGAAATCGAGGTCTTTGTTATATTGTTCATATACTGATAATGAATTGATAAAAAGGATCTGTTCTTCAATTTCTATAAAAAATTTCGGACATACTTCCTTCATTTTAAAATTTCTTAAAAGCAATTCAAAATGATAAAAGAAGTCGATCAACAAAGAAATGTTTGTATTGATTTCTCTGAAATATTCTCTATACTTTAAACTTGAAATCAGATTATATTGATTGATATTGAACTCATCCAGAAACTTTTGAATCCCATTAACTTTACTTTCGTTAATTCTGTAATACTCAATAATTTCAAAATTCGCTAAAAATAGCTTTAGTTTTTGTTGCACATAAAGTGTCTGATTTTTATTGAATGACTTTTGATTAAAAAACGAATTAAGATATCGTTTCGATTTTCTGGTTTGAGTGAAATCAAAATGAGCTGCAATTTCAGAAACGTTTTCCATGATTCATCTGTGTTTAAGTTTTCATGAGTAAAACTATCTATTTAATTCTGAATTCTGTTTTAAAATTTCTTAAAATATTGTAATTTTTTTTAAAGATCAATTTAAATCTCTGAAAATAATATTTGTTTAAAAGCCTCAGAAGCCAAATGCACCTGAACCGACCAATCATCCGCTGCGTCACTTCCTGCGTCGTCGGAAATATATTTTAAACACAGAAAAGGAATCTTTTCCTGCATTGCAATTAGGGCTAAAGAATAAGCTTCCATATCAATGACGTTGTATTCTGTATTGAGGTGATTCATCTCAAAACTGTCACCGGTTCCACAAATTCCTTCTTTCAGATGATCCATTTTCAATCCGTTTTCCAAAATAACAGGAATTCCGGAAAGTGGTGTTTCAAATTTTTTAAAACCTAAACCTCTCACATCCATATCACGCTGGATAAACTGAGTACAGCAGATCACCTCTCCTTTTTGAAAGCCATTTCCACCTGCCGAACCGAGATTGACGATCAGTTTTGGTTTTTTTTCGTGAATGGCTTTTGTAAGTTCGATGGCAGCATTTACTTTTCCGATTCCTGTAATTAATTTTCTGGTGTGATCAAAAACTTTTCCGGCCTCATAATCCAAAGCAAAAACAAAAAGTGTTTCTGAAATCGGATAGGTCAATTCTTTATTTAATGTAATCATGGATTATATTATGTTAAATTGAACAAACGTCTGCATCACATGATAAATTATTCTGAGACTGGTCTTTAAAAGGAACAACCGTTTCTTCGTATGTCTGGGTCAATGCATTTTTGAAAACTTCAGATGGTTGAGCGCCGGAAACTCCGTATTTTCCATTCAGAATAAAAAACGGAACGCCTGTAATTCCGTTATTCCTTGCTTCTAAAATATCCTGATTAATTTCGTAATCAAATTGATCTGATTCTAAAGAATTTTTTGCTTCATCAGCATCAATTCCTAATGAGACCGCCAAAGAAACCAAAGTTTCAACATCGCCGACATTTTTACCATCCAGAAAATGAGCTTTAAATAGCTCCTCTTCCATTTCGGAAGCCTTGTCGTGTTTTTTGGCTAAATGAAGAAGTTTGTGAGCCGTAAAAGTGTTAGTAATCAAAGCTTTTTCAAAATTAAAATCAATTCCTGAAGCTTTTCCCATCTGCATTACCTGGTTGGTCATCTGTTTAGCCTGTTCTTCAGGAAAACCTTTTTTCTCTCTGAAATATTCTGCAGTGGTTTTAGTTTTCGATTGTTCCAAAGTCGGATCAAGCTGAAAGCTCTTCCACTCTACTTTTACCTCATCTTTAAACGCTAAATTTTCCAAAGCCTGTTCAAAATTCTTTTTTCCTATATAACAGAACGGACACATCACATCCGACCAGATTTCTATTTTCATTGAATTTAAAATTTAGGTAAATATAAGTATTCGTTGATGGATAGACCGAAACTGAACAGTTAAAAAATAAATTATATACCATAGTTTTTTTCCATGAAAGGCCTTTTGAACATAAATAATTAAATTAAGTCTTTAATTTTAATTAAAAGATTTCCTAAATTCCAAAGGCGAAATATCAGTTTTAGCTTTAAATAATTTGCTGAACGACTGTGAGTGCTCAAATCCCAGTTCATAAGCAATTTCACTGACGGTAAGCTCGGTAGTCGAAAGTTTTTCTTTGGCTTTTTCGATCAGTTTTCCGTGAATGTGCTGCTGCGTTGTCTGTCCGGTAAGTGATTTTAGTAAGCTGCTAAGATAATTCGTTGACACATTCAGTTGTTCAGCGATTGATTGTGCGGTTGGAAGTCCGTTATTAATAATTTTTTCTCCCGTGAAATATTGCTCAAGAAATAATTCAAGCTTATCCAAAATTTGGTGATTGCTTTTCTTTCTGGTAATAAACTGACGCTGATAAAATCTTTCACAGTAATTCAGAATAACTTCAATCTGAGAAATAATAATATTCTGGGTAAACTGATCGATTCCGGATTGATATTCTTTTTCAATTCCTTTGAAAAGTCCGATTAAGGTTTCCTCTTCTTTTTCAGAAAGAAATAAGGCTTCGTTCACGTCGTAACCGAAAAATTCATACTGATGAATGGTTTTTGCCAAAGATGTATTCCAGATAAAATCTGGGTGAAATGCGAGAAGATATCCGGAAGGTTTCTTATCATATTTCTCAATAATCATTTTTACGAGCTGTCTTGGTGCAATAAAGCAAAGCAAACCACCATCGAAATCGTACTGACTTTGACCGTAGTGAAGTTTCCCCTGCAAATCTCTTTTGAAGCCGATAAAATACAAATCCTGAATCCAGCTGATTTCCGATTCTTCGATCTGATATTCTACCTGACTGTAATCAACAAGACTAATAAGCGGATGTTGCGGTTGTGGCAATCCTGAAATTTTGTGAAGTTCAGAAACTGTATCAATGCTGTATAATTTTCTGTTTGCCATAATTTTAAAATAAGGCAACAGTTTCTTGCTGTTGCCTTTACAAAGTTAATAATCTGTAGATGTACTCAAAGTTTTAAAATCAGAAATTTCAGTCTGAAGTGAGGTTAATTTATTGTTTGCCATCTGAAATGCATCCGAACCTAAAACCAAATGAACCGGTGGATTTTCCATCGCCGCCAACTCTATCATGGCTTTTGCGGCTTTTTCAGGATCTCCCGGCTGATTTCCGTTGATCTCTTTTTCGTGCGCAGCCTGAACATCTCTTGCTGTTTTGTAAGCATCGATCTCATTTTCAGGAGTTCGGAGAGAGCCGCCTGTTAAGAAATCTGTTCTGAAATATCCCGGATAAATTACGGTTGCGTTGATGCCGAATTCTTTTGCTTCAACAGCTAAAGATTCTGTAAATCCAACGACAGCAAATTTGGTGGCACAATAAATTCCCCATCCCGGGAAATCACCTGAAAGACCGCCAATCGAAGCAATGTTAATGATATGCCCATTTTTTTGTTCTCTCAAATAAGGCATTGCTTTTCTGATGACGTTCAACGAACCGAAAACATTGGTATCAAAGTTTTTACGGCTTTCTTCATCTGTTAATTCTTCCAAAGTCCCTAATTGTCCGTAACCAGCGTTGTTGACAATGATGTCGATCTTCCCAAAATGATCTGCTGTTTTTTTAATTGATTCTGCTACACTTGCTTCGTTGATCAAATCCATCTCTAAAGGAAGAAATGATGCACTTTCATAACCTACCGCAGATTTCAATTCTGACAGGTTTCTGGAAGTTGCGGCTACAGAATATCCTTCATTCAATAATCTTTTTACTAAGGTTAAACCTAAACCTTTTGATGCTCCGGTTACAAACCATACTTTTTGTGTGTCCATTTTTTAAATATTTTAATTGATTAATTTTACAGTACAAAGTTGGGAAATCGTGAAAAGAACAATGTGCCCAAATCAAAGGTTGTTGTAGCCAAAACTAAGGTGTATAATTATTAATTTTCAAATACTTGTGATAAATTCTTTATTTTTGATATAAATACAGGCAAATGAAGTTTAGTAAAGTTCTGTTTATTTTTATAAGCATATTTTTTTCTTTCACCAAAGCGCAGGAATTACCTAAAGAAAAATATTATCAATTTTCTTATTATCATGATTTTAAATACAATAATGATAGCATCACGCTAATTGTTCGAAATCCTTTGTTTGCTCCGCTTAGAGTAAATATTTTTTCTGATTATTTAAAAGATGAAAATATTATTAATGATACTATAAGAGTAACGATAAACGAAAATTCAGAAGGAAAGTTTAGATTATCGGCAAAAAAGCTTGATGGTGCTAAATTTAATTTCAGCTTCAACTCAGCCTTTGGAGATGACAAGAAAATTATAAAACAGAATGAGCTTGCACTCCCCTTTCCTAGAGGTAAAATATACCGAGTAATGCAATCGGATAACGGAGGTTTTAGTCATGACAGCGATTACAGCAGATACGCCATAGATTTCGACATGAAAATTGGCGACACGGTTACAAGTGCAGATGATGGTTTTGTGGTAGGTGTTATAAAAGATTACAAATATGGTAAAGAAGATAAGCAATGGACGCCTTATGCGAATTATATTACCCTTTATCACCCTCATAGTGGATTGTTTACGCAGTACGTTCATTTAAAAAAGGACGGAAGCTTAGTAAAAGTTGGTGATTCGGTGAAAAGAAATCAGCCAATAGGTCTTAGTGGAGCAACCGGTTTCGTTTCGGGTGAGCATCTGCATTTTAATGTATTGATTCCGGAGAAAGATAAAACGTTGAAGTCTGTACCTTTTACTTTTGAGAATAATATTTCTTCATTGAGTTTGAAAAAGAACATGCAGATTAAAAATCCGAAATGAGACTGGAAGGTTTTGATATAGATTTTTAGTTAAAAAATTCTTAGAATTCTTAAATAAATAATAAATTTCACACAGTATAGAGATTTATCTGTATTTTCGTCTCATTAAAATTCGAATATATGAAAAGATTCTTTACAATCTCAGGGGTTTTTATGCTTCTGCTGGTTTCTCAAACCACCTTTGCTCAGGAAAAAAGGATAATGAAATCATTTACATTTAAATCTGATAAATCGAAAAAAAATTCAGAGGACAAAACCACAATTTATGAAGGAAATGTGATGATGAAAAATGATAATATTTCTTTTGAGAATGCAGAAAAGGTAATTTACAACGCAGAATACGGAACCTACACCATTTACAGCCCTAAAAACTTTAAGATTATTGCTGCAAAATCCGTTCATAAAACAGGTAAAAAAGAAGATTCTCATGTGATTATTTATAATATGAGAGAAGAAAGCGTTACATTCTAAGATAAGTAATCATATGAAAATTAAATTTTGTTTTCTGTTACTCTTAATGGCAGGTTTAAGTTTTGCACAATCAAAGCAGTTTATTTATGAGTACAGATTTAAAATGGATTCTCTGAACAGAGATCAATCTGAAACTGAAAATATGGTTCTGCTTACTTCTTCCAAAGGCTCAGAATTTTACAGTCAGGTGGGATATGTGCATGATTCTGTGATGACTGCAACAATTAAAAATGCGAAATTGACACAGAATAATCATTTTGATTTTACAGATCTTAAGCAGCCCAAAATAAGCTTTGAAGTCACAAAATCATATCCTGATTATAAAATAATGCTGAAAAGAAGTATTGGCTCTACAAGGCTTGGCATTGCCAATGATAAAAAAATAGAGTGGAAAATTTCTAATGAAAAAAGCAAAGTTTTGGGCTATGATGTTCAGAAAGCAACAGCAAAATGGAGAGGAAGAAATTGGGTAGCCTGGTTTGCTCCGGAAATTCCTTTGCAGGACGGACCTTATGAATTTTCCGGCCTTCCCGGTCTTATCGTGAAAATAGAGGACTCTAAAGGTGATCATTCATTCAACCTTGTTGCGACAAAGAATATTACAGCAACAGAAGAATATTCAAGCATGAAACCGCGCGAAATCCCTGTATCTGAAGATAAATTCAGAAAGCTTTGGAAGGAATATAAGGAAGATCCTGTGAAAGATATGAGGCAAATGAACATTTCAGCAAGTGGTGCTAAAGTGGTTGCGTTCTCTTTCGGAGGAAAAAGCTATACCCCGGAGGAAATGATGAAAGAAACAGAGAAAAGTCGTAAGGAGGAGCTTAAAAAGATAAACAATTTCTTAGAACTCGATTTATACCGATAAAACACGCATTAAATATTATTTCAAATCAGACACGGGCAATTAAGTCCGTGTTTTTTCTTTTTTTATAAATTGATTTAAAATTAATATCCAAAAACTCGTATTTGGTGTAAAAATAGATAGGTTATAAACAACACTCATATCAAATCTATAAATAACACCATATGAAATCACAAAACAGTTTAGAAAAAAGAAGCCTTCGCGGTAAAACTGTCGTTGTCACAGGCGGAAGCAGCGGAGTCGGAAGAGCTGCTGTAGAAGCTTTTGCATTTGAAGGCTGCAATATTGTTATCGCAGCGAGAGGTCAGGAAGCTTTGGATGAAACTTTAGAAATATGTAAGGAATTAGGTGTGAATGCCATTGCAGTTCCTACCGATGTTTCAAAAGCTGAAGAAGTAGATCATCTTGTAAAAGTTGCTGTAAAAGAATTCGGAAGAATAGATATCTGGGTAAATAATGCAGGAGTCATGGCAAGCGGAAAGTTTGAAGAAATTCCGATGGAAGTTCACGAGCAGGTGATCAAAACCAATCTTTTCGGGTACATGCACGGAGCGTATTCGGTTTTACCGCTTTTTAAAGAGCAAAACGAGGGTATTTTAATCAATAATGTTTCCATTGGTGGTTTTATGCCTGCTCCGTACAGTGCAGTCTACTCTTCTACCAAATTCGGAATCCGTGGGATGATGGAATGTCTTCACGGTGAGATTTCAGATTATCCGGATATTCACATTGCCAATTTATATCCGCAGATTCAGAAATCGACAGGAAATTCACATTCGGCAAAATTTTCAGGTTTAGATTTTAAAATTCCGCCATTTGCATCAGATCCGAGAGATACGGCTGATAAAATTGTACAGTTGGCAAAAGAGCCGCAGAAAGATCTTTTCCCCGATGTACGATCCAGAGTTTTGGTCAATCTTTACGAAATGTTTCCGAAAGTTATCATCAATACCGCTTCAGCAGGAATGCGTGTGATGATGAAATTAAAAAATGGCGAACCAACTTCAGGAAATGTTCTTGAACCGTCGTCAGAACCGCACAAAATTTATGGGGATACTATTCTCCCTGTTCCCGGAAAGAAAACCAAAATTGCTTTGGTTGCAGGACTTGGATTAGGCTTAGCTTTTATGCTGCTGAAATCGAAGAGTTCTCAAAAAGAAATTTATCTTGATGATTAATGTTATCAAAAAAAAACGAGAAATCAATAATGGTTTCTCGTTTTTTATTATTTACAGGTACTGAGATTAATATTTTCTTTATTGTTTCTGGTGATTATTTCTTTATCAAAATCATTATAACAAAAAGTATTGATGTATCTGTTGCCTTCAATTCTTAAATTGGTCAAAGGTTTTCCGTTGGTTTTGATGTTAAGATATTTAATTCTGTTGTAAGCGCAGTCTACATCGGTAAGCTGTTTAAAATTTTCAAAATTGAGCTGCGACAATTCGTTATAGGAACATTGTATCTTTTCAAGCTCTTTCAGATTGCTGAGATCAAGATTTCTGAGAAGATTATTTTCGCAGCGTAAAAATTTTAGATTCTTGAGATGATTGATCGAAAGTTCGGTAAGTCCATTGCTTTCACAGATAAGATCGGTAAGTGAATTCAGTTGTGACAAATCCAGCGTTTTCAGATCATTGGTTCCGCAATGAAGTTTTTTCAACTTAGGGAGACCCGAAAGTTCTAGTTTGGTAAGACCCGACCACATACAGTCAATCGTTTCGAGTTTCGGAAGGTTTTTAAATGAAAGCTGACCTAATGATTTGTTGAACGAACAATCGATATACTCAAGTTTTTTCAGGTTCTCCACACCATCCAGGTCTTTCAGTGTTTCTGCTTTTATTAAAAGTATTTTCAGATTTTTAAAAATATCAATTCCTTTAAGCGTTAAAACAGATGTTTTTTCGATATTGAGCTGCGCAACCTTTTCTGCTTCATTAGCCGAAATAATTCCGTCTTTATTGGCATCTAACTTTATAGATTGATACGTGGAATCTACAGCAATACTGTTGTTTTCATTGGCTGAAAGAAGATATTTCACCAAATTCTGGTCTACGATGACATTCTTTTTCTGCGTTTGTGCATTCACATGAATACCGATGAAAATGAAAAGTACAATATGTAAATATTTCATGGTTTTTATTTAATAATTACTCTCCAACCCTCGCCTTTTCCAAGAAGCATCAGTTCGTTATTTTTTAGAGGAACAATTTTGATAAGCCTGTTTTCAGAATACATCGATCCGTATTTCAGAAATCTGTCATCCAGGAGTTTTCCGTTTAAATCAAACTTCAGGTAAACAGATTCGTTGGAGAATGTTCCGGATCGGTACATTTCGCCAATGATATGCAGTTCATCATTCACGATGGCAGCGTCATAAAGATGTTCAGAAAATTTACCTTTGTCGGGACTGGGAATATAATTAAATTCTTTCACCTTGTCGAAATTCATGTTGAGAACTTTCACCAGCGTATTTCTTCTGCCGGTTTTATTTAAAATCGGTTCGCCTGTATCTTTTACGCCTACTACATAAATGAGATCTTTATTGATGAGAAGTTTTCTGCTCATGAAATCTGCTTCGGAAATTTTCTTGTGCTTTGTCACTTTTCTTGTTGCGAGATCATATTCCAGGATGTAGGTTTTGTATTTGTTGGAAGTGTCCTGCGCATTTCTTTCGTCTACTCCGTTGGTGATGAGGTAAAATTTGTTGTTTACTAAAGCAGCGGAATAATCAAACCTGCCAAAAAAATCAAACGGTGGTTCTATAAAACTGATGATGTGATTATCAGTTTTCTGTAAATCATTAGAGATAAAGGTCAGATTAATCTCAAGATCGCGTGAAAAAGCAGATTCGGAGACTACAAAAAATCCGTCCGGAACATTAAAAACAACAGGATCGTGAGTCGCAGCCGCAGAAACCGATTCATAAACCTTATCCTGTAACACATCGAGATTGTCATTCACCTCCCGAAGCCACAGGTAAGAACGTTTGTCGATCTTCTTAGAACCCAACTGTACCAATCTGTTGTTATTGATGCTGTAAACGGTTTTCATTACTGATTCTTTGTCGAAATCTTTATTATCCCCGAGAACGGTTTTCCTGAGCAGCTTTCCGTTTTTATCAATTTTAATAATAGCTGAATTGTATTCTGCATCACCTTCCTGTACGAAGTTCTGTCCGGAAATAATGTATCCGTCCTTTACTTCAACCCCGGCTTTTGCAAAATTATTTTCCGGGGTCATATAATGGGTGTTCAGCTTAAAATCTTTGTTGATGGAAACCGGAGCATTCTGTGCAAAGTTTAATACAGCCATCGACAAGCCTGCAATAAGCTGAGTTTTAAAAAATAGAGTTTTTATAATCATCAATGAATGGGTAATTAGTTTTGAATGACGACAAAATTGTAAAAATTATTTAATGTGGGCAAATGATTTATGTGTAGCTCAACTACCACGTCTTAATTTTCTTTGAAAATTAATCCACCCCTCCATAGGAGGGGAATTTTGAATGTGAATATATTGAATTGTTTCAAACAGATTGCGGGAGACTTCTGCCAATTGTGTTTTGTTACCAAAATTTTGCGGGAAACAAAAGTAAAAGTTGTTTGGTTATAAACGGATTGTTTGAGACTGAAGGAGGAGTTGTGTAGTTTAAAAACGGATGTTTTGAAAGTTTAAATTTTAGCAACGTACATTTAAAGCTAGATTGTATATTTGACTTATTAATAAAAGTGAAAAGTATGATAATAAATATTCAAAACAATGGAAAAATTTTAAAAGAAAAATTAAATCTAAAATTACCTGACTTTACAATATTGACCGGTGAAAATGGTTCAGGTAAAACACAGTTATTAGAGTATTTAGGAAATTATTTTCATATACAAATAATTACGAATGGATTAATTGACACTAATATCAATCCTATAACCGATAATGAACTGAATATACTTAAAGATATAATCATTTCACATCCAGGTATAAAAGTTAATACATATATGCATTATGAATCAAATTCTCAACAATTAATTCAAAACATAAAAAATCAATGGATTAAATTAAAAGATATTGCAAAATCTTTTTTTTTAATAAAAGACATTAATTATGTCAGTGATTTACTTCAATTAGATGCTTTAAACAAGGCAAGAAATGATTTTCAAAAATCAATGGTTTCAGATTACAATAGATTTGATGAGTCAAAGTTCATAAAAGTTCAACAGAACGATCTAAAAATTTTAAAATTATTGGAAGAAAAAAGTTCAAAGAAAATATACGATTTGACTTTAGTGGATTTTATTACCTTTTATGAAGTGCAAAATGATTTATTTTCTTCATCATTAGATCTTTTATTTCATCAATTTAATTTAAAGCAAAAGTACTTTTCTCATTTAACGGAGAATATTACGGCACCATGGATTGTATTTAATAATATTTTAGAGAAAGCTGAATTTAAATATCAAACAGAATATAATGCTTCTTCAGAAGATGATAAACCTGCAACTGTAACTCTTATTGATAAAGAAAGCAGGATGAAAGTAGATTTTGATAGCTTATCTTCAGGAGAGAAAACGATAATTGCTCTTATTTTTGTTCTTTATAATGCGTCAAATAATGGAAAATTTCCTGAAGTACTACTTTTTGATGAGCCCGATGCGCATCTTCATCCCAGTCTAACAAAACTTTTTTTAAACGTTATTCAAGATGTTTTAGTAAAAGAGCAAAATGTAAAGGTTATATTGACTACACATTCTCCGTCAACAATTGCTCTTTCACCCGAAGAATCAATTTTTAGAATGGATAGAATCTTAGGCTATCCAATAAAAGAAAATAAAGATAAAGCTGTCCAAAGTTTAAGTAATGGCTTAGCATCAATCAGTATTGAAAGTGGTGATTTAGGAATTATTTACAATATTAAACAAACTTCTAAACATATATTATTTACTGAGGGAATTACAGATAAAATAATTCTTGATATTGCATGGAAAAAGATATACAACAATGAAGAAAAACCTTTCTTTATTCAAGATTGTTTCGATGCGAGTTTTTTAGGAAACTTGTTTGTTAGAGGTGATGATAAGCAAGATGGCATTTTTAATCAATTTCCCGAAAAGTGTCTCATAGCATTATTTGATTTTGATCCAACTGGTTATTCTTGTTGGAATAGAGATAAAAAATTTATTGATATTGAAAAGAATCCATTTTACTGTTTAACTAAGAGTTATAAAAATGCACATAAGATTTTATTACCTGTTCCCAACCAAGATAATATACGAAATCTTGTAATAAAAGATGGTCAAACAACTTTTGAGGATAAATCTAATTTGTATATTGAATCATTATTTTTAAATGTTCCTAGTTTTCAAGAAAAATATTTTAATTATGAAAGTGTAGTTGGCGGAGGTAATATTTATACATTTAAAGGAGATAAAAGAAAATTTGCTGAAAACCTTAAAGATTTAGATGCTAAATATTTTGATAATTTTAAACCTCTATTCGAAAAAATTGAATCTATTATTGTTTTACCTAAATAAAATAACAAAAAAACCTGCTCCACAGCAGGTTTTCCCATATAAAAATCAAAAATATTAATGTCCCGATTTTGCATCCGCATCCTGTTTCACATGCCCCAAATATTTGGTACAATATGCCCCAAAAATTAAGATCGCTGCATAGCAGAACACAGGGATAATAAACGATTTCTGTACGCCAAAAATATCCGCCAGATAACCCTGGAAAATAGGAACAATCGCACCACCTAAAATTGCCATTACGACCAATGACGAACCCTGACTGGTGTATTTTCCTAATCCTGAAATGGCCAGCGTATAAATATTAGAGAACATAATCGAGTTGAAAATTCCTATTCCTAAAATGCTGTACATCGCCAGTTCGCCCTGATTCATCATCGCAGAAATCAGTAAGAATACATTGATGAAAGCAAAGATCGATAACGTTCTTGCCGGAGCAGATTTTCCGACAAAGAAAGCCACGAAATTCAAAACAATAAATACAAGGAAGAAAGAAATCTGTGAGAAAGTCAAATCAACAATACTAAAAATCACCAAGAAAACTGCGGCTGCAGCTCCCAACATGTAGACTGCTTTTTTGCTCTGGCTGATCGCCTGATTCAGAGAGATGGCTCCCAAAAATCTTCCGATCATTGCACCGCCCCAATACAGGGAAAGGTAGTTTTTACTTACGGTTTCATTCAGATTCATGATCTGTGGTTGCTCAAGAAAGCTGATGATAAAACTTCCTACTGCTACTTCCCCACCTACATAACAGAACATCGCAAATACTCCAAATAAAAGATGCGGATACTGAAGTGCACCCAAACCTTTTACAGCTTCCTCTCCTTCACTCTGGAAAGAAGGAAGTTTTACCTGAGAAATTAACAAAGCCACCAAAAGTAAGATTCCTGCAAAGATGAGGTACGGAATTCTCGTCGCTACTGCGGAGAACGAACCATCATCAGCGGAGAAAAATTCAAAGATTAAATGTCCGCCCAAAACCGGAGCAATGGTTGTTCCGAATGCATTGAAAGCCTGCGTCATGTTTAATCGGCTTGATGCAGATTCTGGTGATCCTAAAAGAGAAACATACGCATTTGCAGTAATTTGCAGAACGGTAAATCCTAATCCAAGAACGAATAAAGCGCCTAAAAACAATCCGTAAGAAGAAGAGGTTGCTGCCGGATAAAACAGTATGCATCCGAAAGCTGCAAGAAAAATTCCAAAAAGAATTCCCTTCTTATACCCTACTTTGTTGATTGGATCTTCACCGATCATCGAAATCAGGAAGTAAATGAGTGAGCCGATAAAATAAGCTCCGAAGAAACAGAACTGCACCAGCATCGATTCGAAAAAGGTAAGGTTGAAAAGTTGTTTCAGGTAGGGAATCAGGATGTCATTCATACACGTAATGAATCCCCACATAAAAAATAAAAGCGTAATGGTAATCAGCGGAACTGTATAATTCCTGCTTTTTGTCTTTACTTCATTGATCATAACATTCATTTATATTAAAAAGAGGATAAATATAATCTCTTTTCATGATAAAATCTCAATTTGAGATAATAAATTTGTGGCTAAAATTGTCACTTTATTGTAAATCGTCAATTCGAGTAAAATTCTTAAAGAATTTGTATTGAGAATTTTTTGTTTCATGACCCATTCTCGATACAATTTTTTCCACTTCGTTTCAAAAATCACTCGAATTGACGTAGTGCTAAATTGCGTATTTACTTTTTTTGGATTAAGGTTTCAAATCCTCAAACTTCTCATCAGCAGGCAAAATATGCTGAACTTTCTCCACCACCAATTCTTTAGGAACAGAGAATTCTGCCGTTTGTTTGATGTCTAAAGAAGATGCTCCAACAGAAATTTTATAATTTCCTGCTTCTGCAATCCACGCTGATTTTGCAGTTTCAAATGATGCTAAATCTTTCGGATTAAGCGTTAAAGTTATAGTTTGAGATTCTCCCGGTTTCAATTCTTTGGTTTTTGCATAAGCTTTCAATTCAGATTTTGGTTTGTCGATATTTTTTCCCGGAGCTGATAGATACAATTCTACCACTTCTTTTCCTGCAACTTTTCCGGTATTTTTTACATCAACTTTAACTTCTAATTTATTATTAAAAGTTTTAGAATTGGTTTTAATATTCGAATAAGCAAAATCCGTATAAGACTTTCCATAACCGAATTCATAAGAAGGTTTCACACCAAACGTATTGAAATAACGGTATCCAACATAAACCCCTTCTTGATACGTCACGTCTTTCGGATTGTCGGCAGGAATTCCCGGGAAATTCTTTGCAGAAGCGTGGTCTGCGTAATTTACAGGGAAAGTCATCGTTAATTTTCCGGAAGGATTTACTTTTCCTGAAACGACGTCAGCTACGGAATGTCCGCCTTCCTGACCTGGTTGCCAAGCTAAAAGAATTCCATCTACTTTATCTTTCCACGACGCAGTTTCGATGACCCCACCGATATTTAAAATCACAACCACCTTCTTTCCTTTTGCGTGGAACGCTTTTGAGATTTTATCCAGCATTTCAATTTCTTCTGTTGCTAAGTTGAAATCTTCATTCATTACTCTATCACCACCTTCTCCTGAGTTTCTTCCTAAAGTAACGAAAGCAATTTCTGAAGTTTCAGCTTTTTTAGCATAGAAAGCATCGTCCAATTTCATTTCAGACAATCTTCCCGGAAGTGCTAAAATCCCTCTTGCTTTTCTGCTTTCTTTTTCAGCTGCTTCTTCTTTCTCAGCAAATGGTTTGTACAAATCAACCAGTTCTTTATCCAATTTATATCCTGCTGCGTTCAAGCCTTCCAAAAGTGAAACCGTGTGTTTGTTATTCACACTTCCACTTCCTGTTCCGCCTGTAATCCAGGCATAAGAAGTCACTCCGAATAACGAAACTTCTTTCTGTTTGTTGGCAAAAGGCAAAGCATTTTGTTCATTTTTAAGCAAAACCATTCCTTCTGCTGCAGCATTTCTCGTTACTTCTGCGTGTTCAGTCAAATTGGGTTTGTCGCTGTATTTGTATTGTGCGAAAGTGGGTGTTTTGAAAATGTATTCCAAAATTCTTTTAGCATTCAGATTCGCCACTTCCTGAGACAATTTCCCTGAGTTTAAAGCTTCCAACAAGACTTTTTTCTGTGCAGGAATTCCGGGCATCAACAAGTCGTTTCCTGCATTCATTTGTTTTACAACGTCAGAAATTCCACCGCTTCTAATCGATTCAAATCCCGGAAAACCTCCGAACCAGTCGGTCATTACAATGCCTTTGAAACCCCATTCATTTCTCAAAACCTGAGTCAATAAATCTTTTGAATCTGATGTGTAAACACCATTCACTTTATTGTAAGATGACATCACCGTCCAAGGTTGAGATTCTTTCACTGTGATTTCAAAATTTCTCAGATACAATTCTCTCATTGCTCTTTCAGAAACGTGTGCATTGATAGTCAAACGGTTGGTTTCTTCGTTATTCGCAGCGAAATGTTTGATCGAAGTTCCCACACCTTGAGACTGGATTCCATTAACGATGGCTGCCGCAGTTTTCCCTGAAATTAATGGGTCTTCCGAATAATATTCGAAGTTTCTTCCGTTCAATGGATTTCTCTGGATATTTAAAGCAGGTGCCAAAAGTACGTCAACACCATATTCTTTCACTTCATTTCCCATTGCTTTTCCAACTTGCTCCAAAAGTGTTTTGTTCCAAGTCGAAGCCAAAGCTGTTCCTACAGGAAAGGCTGTTGCATAATAGGATTTTGAATCATTATCTCTTGTCGGCTGAATTCTCAAACCTGCAGGTCCGTCTGCAACAATCGTTGCAGGAATCCCGAATCGGTCAAAAGAATCTGTTCCACCCGCAGCTCCGGGAACCAAACCTTGTTTTGAATCTCCGACAGGACCTGTCAGCACTTCAATTCCAGGCATTCCGGTTCCAATGAGAAGATTTACTTTTTCTTCGTTGGTCATTTGCTTGATAATGGCATCGATTCTTTTATCAACCGAAAGTCTTGTGTCTTCCCAAACATCTAATTTTCCATTTTTGTTGGAATCTTTAAACGTTTTTCCGTCAACTGTTACCGTTGCATTTTTATTCTGAGCATTCGCAAACGGCGATGAAGCCAATAAAGCCAGGAATAATCCTGAATATTTTACTTTCTGAGAAAGTCCTATCAGCGTTGATATATTCTTCTGCATATGTAATTATTTTATATTATTTAATTTGAATGAATTTTTAAACCACAAAAGGCACAAATGCTTTTTAACATTAATTTTAAGCATTGTTGTCTGATAAAAACTAAAATATAATTAACAGGTCGCTCCGATGGAGCTTTAATTACAAAAAACAATGACTTCCTATTATCAGTTAGCTCCTAATGGAGCTGCATTTAGTCCCATCGGGACTTTCTGTTAATAGAAAAAATGTAGTGCCAAAACAAAGCTCCATAGGAGCGACCTGTTGATTTATCCTATAAACATTGAGTTCGTCAATTTTTTATGATTTTTATCGGACAACAATTATTTTAAGGTTTATAAGAACTTGTGGAATTTCAGCCAATCCAAATACACATCCGACCATTTATCAACAGGAAGATTCTGTTTCCCCATTCCGAAACCGTGACCGCCTTTTTCGTAGATGTGAAGTTCGGTTGGCTGTCCTGCTTCGAGCCATTTGTTGTACAACAAAACTGATTTTGGAGCGAGTTTCAATTGGTCATCGCTTGCTGCACAAATGAATAATGGGAGCGGTGTTGAAGGAATCTGAGTATCTAAAATTTCCTGACTTGGCCCGCCGTAAATCGAAGCTGCGAAGTTGGGTAACGTTGAAGCATCTTTGCTGTGAAGAAGGCTTTCCAAAATCACACTTGCGCCCGCTGAAAAACCGATAACGCCCAATTTTTCAGGATTGATATTTAATTCTTTTGCGTGGGTTCTGATGTAGGAAATGGCCGTTTTGATGTCGTCTCCAGCCATTACTTTGATTGGAGCTGTTTTTGCGTCGAATGCTTTTCGGTCTTTGATGCCTTCCATCATTTCTTTGGCCGGGTCGTTGGATTTTGTTTCCAGTAATCTGTATTTTAAAACGATTGCCGTAATTCCGTTTTCTGCTAGTTTTTTGGCAACATCAATTCCTTCTCTGTTGATGGATAAACTTTGAAAACCACCCCCTGGAGCGACAACGATAACCGTTCCGTTGGCTTTCGCCTTATCGGCTTCGAATAATAACATTGAAGGTTGCGCTACGTTGAAAACAACTTCTGTTTTGAACAATTCATTAAATTGATGCGCTTCTTTTTGTGTCCAGTTTTCTGTTCCCGGCGCTTTTCCTTTGTATAATGGAATTGATTTTTGAGCATTGATGGTTGTTAAACCTGTAAGAAATAAACTTGTTATAATTAATTTTTTCATTTTGATTTGATTTTAATTTTTAAACGCAAAGAGCGCAAAGTTTTTTTGATCATTAACTGTTTTTAAGTTCGCAAAGGCGTTCTACTTAGCAAAGACAAACAATTAGATAACAGTTAGTTTGTCTTTGACTTCGTCGGATCTTCGATTTCAGTAGGAATCTAAGTTCAGTATTTCAAATATCATTGTTGAGATTCCTACGGAATGACAAAAACGCTGTTGATTTTAACATCGAATTGCACGCAGCCCGACTTGAGTGGAGCTCTTTTTGTTATTGCGATTGCTGAAAAGTTCAATTGAGACTCAGTTTCTTCGCAATGACAAAAAAGCGGGAACGGAAGGCGGAAATAGCTGCCCAAAATATTATTTTGAAAGAAATGAGACCCAACATAATGCCCGGTCTCAAGACATCAATTAACTAATATTTGATGAACTATTGCTTATGATATTTTTGAGTTCTGACGTCTTTAATCACACCCGACCAGTTCATTCCGTATCCGAAATCGTAGTTGTGACCTTCGGAATCTTTGTGTGTTTCCATATCATAAGGAACGTCTTCTTTCTGCTTTTCAACCGTCGCCATATTCGCAGGCATCTGAAGTGGAAGCAATCCTGAAGGTTCATATTTTCCGGTCACAATATCCACAACTGCCTGATTTGACACGTTGAAATTCATCAAAATCGCATCCGCGTGTTTTTCGAATTCATTAAAAATCATCGGCTTGGAAGCGGTGATAGAAACAATGACAGGTTTTCCGTTCATTGCCTTGTAAGCATTTTCTATCGCTAACAAATCTGTGAAGTTTGTTGCTGTAGACGTTTTGTTTTTAAAGGTTCTGTCGTGCACGTTGGGTGCAACAACAGGGTCTCCCGCTGCGATACTTTTTTCACGGGCTTCGGTTGCTGTCTATGTTTGGTACTGAAGAGAAATAGGCACATAACCATTTCCGCCTTCTTTCGCATCAATGTCGCTGTAACCGCCTTCTTCACTGTGCGGACTTTTCACGAAAACCAATGCGAAATCTGCTTTTGCAGGGTCGTCTGTCACATTAAAATGCTTCTTCACTTTTTCGATATCGACAGGATATTCCAAAGATGGTGCGGTGTAAATTCCCCACCAGTTGAAGGTTGCAGGAGAATATCTTTTCGGAATGTAAGCCGTTTTTCTTTCTTTAATCGGAAGAATATTGGCTTTGTTTTTCAATAGTACGATAGATTTAACCTGAGCTTCGTAACCGACTTTCATAAATTCAGGATTCCCAACGATTTTCTTGGTTTCTTCAACGTTAACGTAAGGATTTTCAAACAATCCGGTTCTGAAGAAATTTCTCAATAAACGAACCGCTGACTGCTCAAATTTTGTACGATACGCTTTTTCACCGTGTTCCTTTACGCCCATTTGATAGGCTTCCAAAACAGGAGCTTTGTCGTTGTTTCCTCCGAATTGGTCAACTCCGGCTTCTAACACTTTGTAATGACGCTCTGCGATGGACAATTTCTCTGCTCCCCAAGGTTTTCCGGCAAATCCTCCCGGAGATTTTGGTTCGTCTGCGGTGATTAGCCAATCGGTGCAGACTACGCCGTCATATTTGTATTTCCCACGAAGTAAATCGGTGATTAAGTATTTACTGTAACCGTTTCCAACGTTTTCTCCGTTTTTTGTATCTTGATTAAAACTAATTGTGTAATAAGGCATTACCGCAGAAGCTTCTTTGGTTCCGTCATTTAACTTGAAAGCACCTTCAGTAAAAGGTTTTACGTGGTTTTGGAAATTATTTCCCGGATAAACAGCATATTTCCCCATTGCCCAGTGACCGTCACGACCGCCGTCTTCTGGTCCACCTCCCGGCCAGTGTTTTACCATTGCATTGACGCTTTTGTTTCCCCAACCGTTTTTACTTCCGATGGTTGTCTGGAAACCGTCGATATAACCTCTTGCCATATCTGCCGTGAGTTCTGGACTTTCGCTGAAAACGTAAGCGATTCTGTACCAGCGAGGTTCCGTTCCCAAATCGATTTGTGGAGATAAAGCGGTTGAAATTCCCAATGCTCTGTATTCCTGAGCTGCAATATTTCCGAATTTTCTAACCAATTCCGGGTCGAAAGTTGCACCCATTGCCAGACCGTCCGGCCAAAGAGAGATTTGTCCGCCTGCTCCTTCATTAAATTCTGCTGTTACGGTTGCTGAATGTCTCGGGTCTGTACTGTTGTTGGCAGGAATTCCTAATCCCAAACCTTCGATGTAAGCCTGAATATTATTGCTCCATTTTGCGGCAATTTCCGGAGATTCTACCGTTGTTACCAAAACGTGACGAAGATTATCTTCTTTTAAAAATTTCTTTTGCTGGTCTGTTAAATCAAAAGCTTTTGCACCGCTTTCTTTGTAAAACATTCCGTTGTATTTTCCTGCTCTGAAACCGTCTGCAGGAGCCGGAACCGATTGGTGACCACTGTACAACATCAAGCCTGCAATCTGCTCAACGGACATTTTTGAAGCTAAATCTTTGGCTCTTTCGTCAACCGGAAGTCTCCAGTCTTCGTACTTGTCAAGCTTTCCGTTTTTGTTTAAATCTTTAAATTTATTTCCGCCGACTGTCAGGATTTTCACTCCAGAATCTGTAGAATACCCCAAAACCGGACCATTGGAATTGGTAACGGTTTGGATATTTTGAGAAAAAGCAGTCACACCCAAAAATAAAGCGGCTATATTGAATACTGATTTTTTCATTTTAAAAATTTTAGAAATTAAAGCTTACTGAGAACTGACCTGTTAATGGCATAATATAAGTTCCCGTCAATAATTTTCCGTAGTATGGATTGGCGTCGGTAATCAGTTCAGCTCCGTTGATGGTTCCGCTTGCTCCTCTTTGATTCAGGAAGTTGATAACCGTTGCGCCAAGATTGATATTTTTATTAACCGTATAACTTACTCCACCGAAAGTTTCCCATCTTGGAGCGAAATATAAAGCGTTGGTAAGGTTCGCATATTGTTTAGAGAAATATCTGAAACTTGCCCAGAATCTCCATTTATCAACTGTATAACTTGGGTCGATTTCCATTAAAGTTTTAGCAACACCCAACACATTGTTGTCGCTGTAGTTATATGAAGTTCCGAATGCATCAAAATTAAATTTCTTGTAAACCGGATTCTGGAACGTCACCAAATAATGCAAGTTAAATCCTTTGAATGGCTTTAAAACAAAATCCGTTGTCCATCCCAATGTCTGAATATCGTAATAAACCGTTGCAACCTGTGCCTGAGAACTGTTGGCCGGATTTACAAGATTGTATCGGTTCAGGTTGTTATTTTTCTTCAGATAAGTCGCCTGAGAAATCAGCTGAATCCAGTCTGTATTCCAGAACACTCCGATTGCACCAAGCGGACTTTTAATTTTATTAGTATTGGGTTCAAAAGCCTGTGAATAACTTTCCAGTCTTCTGTTTTCTTCGGTGTATAAAGCATTTGCGATCACGCCAAAGTTTTTGGTAATGTTGTATGTTGCGTTCAAGCTACCACCAATCTGGAAAAAGCTCTGATTAATCTGATTGAATTGATTTGGATTTGTAAAGCTGAAACCAACCGTTCTTGGTGTCAACGAATATTCTCCGTCCAGAATGTGATTTTTCAGATGCAAACCGTAGCTCAAGTTGAAATTATCAGAAACTTTCCATTCATCTGTTCCATAAATAGACAGTTTATTTTCTGTTCCGCTGTGGTATTCTGCACCGGCATTGTAGTTGTAGAAACCGTCTGCATCTGTATTGGGACCGATTAATCTTTGAGGCTGTGCGCCAACCGTCTGGTAGAAGAAAGAACGGTTTGAGGTGAATTTATCGATGTGATAATATTGCTCCAAAACACCTACGGTAAGGTTATGATTTCCCACCTGTTTGTTCAGTGAAAAACGTCCTGCAACACTCGTAATCGGCGTTTCCGGGGTGTACATTGCCAATTGCGTTCCGACTGGACCTGAATACGCCTGTCCGTTTGAAGCCAGTGTGTAACCAGCTCCCGGCGCAGCATTGAAAATACTTAAAGGAATGCTGTTGGCCATTTTTACTTTTGAGAAGTGGACTCGTGTTGAGAATTTGAAATTCCAGCCGTTATTCAGCAGATAATTTCCGACAACGTCAATGTTATGAGAGCTAGACCTGTTATCATTCCCTGCAAGGTTTGCAAAATAGGTCTGTCCTGAAAGAACGTCTTTAAACTTCATATTTCCCTCACGCACTATGTAAGAATCTCTACCGATTTTGAAGTTATCCAGCTCGGTTACCTTACCTTCCGGTCCGTATTCAAAAACCGCATAATTGGTAAGACTGTACGAATCAGCATATTTGTATAAAACTGAGATTTTACCCTTATTGTCATTGAAATATTTGGTTATACCGGCTCTGAAAATCTTTGTTTCATCGGCATTTCTGGCAAAACCTAATTTATAGGTGCTCGGGTCAAAATTGGAGAAGGCACCAACCGTGTATGTCCAGCCGTTTTTAGATATAGGGCCCGAAACATTGGCGTCACCCTGTAGCCAGCCGAAAGTGCTTGTTGTAAATTTTCCTTTGACTTTTAAATCCTTTGTTCCGATTTGAGAATAAGAGTTGACTGCAAAACCAAGATCACCCATTGTATTTGCCAGCTGGTCCATTTTCAGAAGTCCTGTTTTTTCTAAGCCTACACTTTGCCTCCACGTTTTGTTGGGAAGTTCCGGCCAGAAGAAGTATACTGCGGGCAAGTCGTTTTCAAGAATGGTAATTCCACCTACTGTAGAAGGCAAACCGATATTTACGTCTCTTGGACTTGTATTGTTGGCCGCATTCAACATGACGTTTCTGTTATTGTCTTCTTTGGTTGAACTGGTAACCGTTTTTACACCTTCTTCCTGCTTGGTTGCGGCACTTACAGCTTTTTTAACAGCTATGGTATCTGTCTTTTCCTGACCAAAAACCGTAGCAAAGGAAAGAATCAATCCAAGCGCTGAAATTTTTAAAGTTGATTTTTTCATTATCTTTTATATAGTTGTTTCTCTTTTATTTTAAAGCAAAATATATCCTTCATCTGAAGTTTATCAGATGGTATTTTATAAAGGTTTTATAGAGTTTTTAATGAATAATTTTATCTGACCGTAGGAAAAAATGTTAATTTTTTTCTGATGATAAAATTTTGTTTTTTACTTATTTAACCTGATGCAAAAAAGGAATATAAAGTATTCATGAAAGTTGTTTGTTTTTAATGCTTCTATAAGAAGCATTACAAGTCTACACTAAATAATTTTAATAAGCAAAAAAAATATTAACAAAAATTAATATATTATTTAATTTATTGAAAATGAGAGTGTTAAATTTGTTTTTTGAAATGATTTATTATAGATTCTATATGAAGCAATGATAAAAATCATCTCAAAAAACTCCCAAAATTAATGTTGAGGCACGAAAATGTATGCTTCAGTTAAATTTTAATGTTAAATTTGTGTATAATGCAGTTACATTTTAATTGATATGGATTCTAAGCAACAAATTTTAACGAAGTCAAATGAAGCAAAAGAAATTTTTCTCCCAAACTTATCTGCAGATCCGGTTATTTTCGGATTTGAAAACAATGGTTTGAAAGTGCTTATGCTTCAAATGAATTATCGACAAAAATGGCTTCTACCCGGTGGTTACGTCAGAAAAGATGAAAATCTGGATGACGCTGTTGTTAGGATTCTAAAAGACAGAGCCGGTATCACAGATGCATATTTGGAAGAATTTGGAGTTTTTGGTAAGCTGAAGCGTAGCGAATTCTACTTCGAAGATTTTGATGAAACACTATTTCATAAACAGCGATTTATATCCATCGGTTATCTTGCCTTGTACAATCCATCGAATACAACTCTTGTAAAAGATGAGCTCAGTGATGCCTGTGAGTGGATTTATCTTGATAAACTCGATGAAATTGATATCGCAATGGATCACCGTGAAATCATTGAAAAAGCATTGCTTACGTTAAGAGAAAAAATTTCTATCAAACCAATCGGTTACAACCTTCTCCCGGAGAAATTTACCCTTTCTGAATTGCAGAAATTATATGAAGTGATTCTTGGTAAAGAACTGAACAGAGGAAATTTTTACAGAAAAATTAAAAATCTGGGAATTCTTAAAAAACTTGATGAACAAAGACGTGGCGGTGCTCACAAATCACCTGATCTTTATACTTTCGATGAAGAAAATTATGCTAAAGCGTTAGAAAACGGACTAAACAATTGGTAATAAAAAAAATCCTGAGTTTATCAGGATTTTCTTTTTATGGTAAATCTAGCTGCTTCTGAAATTCTTCAAAATATTTTGCCAGGTGAAGACCATCTACCAAACCATGATGCGCCTCAATAGAAACCGGCATCATTTTTCTTCCGTCTTTAATACTGAATTTGCCAAAAGCAATTTTAGGAATACATTCTTTAGGATCGAAATTTGTCGGGTGCAGAATCGTAGTAAAAGAGCTCCACGGAATAGTTGTATGTCTGATGTGATTTATCGGCAAAACATCATTACTGATTCCTAAACCTTTTGAGTTTTGAACAATATTGATCTGATTTTGCAATCCTTCATTAAACTTTTCAAAATCTTCAGAGTATTCAAAAAATGAGAATCCAAACGTTCCGTCTTCCCTTCCGATCGTGCTTCCGACATGCACTTCATCAAATAAAATAATCTGATTATCGACCATTCTCAGCTTCAGTTCATCCACTGTATTGATCGCAACCATCGATTTGTAAAGATAATAAGCAAAAAAAGAATACTTTTTTTCTTTTGCATTGTCATATGCTTTTGTACAATCTACCTCTGCCGTAATCCCAAAATACGGGCTTTTCATTTTAGAGAAAAATTCAAAATGTTCTTTTCTGTTCCAGCTCTCAATATCTATTACCTTCATTAAATTATTTTTGCAAATTTCCGTAAGATTTGTTAGTTTTTAAAATTAAATAGAAAGAGATTTATCAGGATTCATTCTCCTTTGGTTTAAAATATTAAAATGTGTTCCTTTGTAGTATCAATTTATATGAAGAAATCAGAAGCTACCCGTCTTAATATTTTACAAAAAGCATTCGAGCTAATCTATATCAATGGTTATCAAACGACCAGTGTGGATGAGATCATTGCGACCACCCAGGTTACGAAAGGTGCGTTCTATTATCACTTCAAAACGAAGGACGAAATGGGTTTGGCGATCATTAATGAACTCATGATTCCTAATTTCAAAAAAACTTTTATTAAACCTTTTCAAAGTGTTGAAAATCCGTTAGATGCGATTTATGAATTAATGCATTATCTATTGATGGAAAACGACGTACTGAAGGTTGAATATGGCTGTCCCGCTTCCAATTTTACCCAGGAAATGGCGCCCTGGAATATCGACTTCACCAAGGCTTTGAACACACTTTCTTTGCAATGGGAAAATACAATGATCGAGGCTGTGGAAAAAGGGAAAGAAAACGGTTTGGTGAAAGCTGAAGTTGATGCCAAAGAAGTGGCAATTTTTGTGTTGTCTGGTTATTGGGGGGTAAGAAATTTAGGTAAATTAGAAAATTCTAAATCGGTTTATCTGGTTTATTTAAAAGGACTTAAAGCATATTTTGATACTTTAAAATAATTTTTTCATTAAAAACATACTAATTGGTATGTTTTATTTTAACTTTGTCACATTATTAAAAAGATTAATGATGTATCAGACTTTGACCTTCCTGCACTCCACTTTTCGGTGGTTGGTTTTGTTGAGTTTAGTTTACTCGATTTTCAGGGCTTACAAAGGATATTTTTCAGATAAAGAATTTTCAAAAACGGACAATTCGGTAAGACACTGGACGGCGACAATTGCCCATATTCAATTGGTTTTAGGAATAACTTTGTACTCACAAAGCCCGATCATCAAATACTTTTGGAAGAATTTTGATGAAGCTAAAGAATCTTTAGATCTTTTATTTTTTGGATTGATTCACATTTTCCTGATGCTGTTTTCCATTGTTTTAATTACACTTGGTTCATCAATTTCAAAACGAAAAATGACTGATAAAGAGAAGTTTAAAACGATGTTGATTTATTTCATTATTGCTTTGGTAATTATTTTCATCGCCATTCCGTGGCCATTCTCCCCTCTTGCTAACAGACCTTATTTAAGATAATTATGATTGATTTATTTAAAACTAAAATCTGACGGTTAAGAATTATTGCGATTCTTGAAGGAATTTCTTTATTAACCTTAGTATTTATTGCCGTTCCGTTAAAATATGGATTTAATAATCCTGCTTTTGTAAAAATGATGGGACCTATTCACGGTTCACTATTTCTACTTTTTTTATTTAATACATTAAGTGTCGGAGTCGAACAAAACTGGAAGTTTAAAGACACAACCTGGAAAGTTCTTTTGGCATGCATTATTCCGTTCGGAACATTTTATATTGACAGAAAAATATTAAGCAAACTATGAAGAATCTATTAATTTTATGCGGAATCATTCTTGCCATTTATGTAGTGTACAGGATTTATAAATATCAGACTTTAGATGAAGGTTTAGATAAACTAGTAAAAAACGGAGCAATCATTCTCGACGTAAGAACTGAAAAAGAATACAAAACCGGTCATATTGCTGGTTCACAAAATATTTCTTTAGGCGAAATTCGAGAAAGGTACACAGAACTTGATCAAAATAAAACCTACATCACCGTTTGTTCTCACGGTTTAAGAAGTGTAAAAGTGGAGAATATTTTAAAGGAAAAAGGCTTTAAACATATTCATAACGGTGGAGCCTGGAGCGATTTGCAGAAAAGTTTCAATTTCCAGATCTCTGAAGATAAAAAATAAGCCATCTCAATCTGAGACAGCCTATTTTATTTAAATCTAACTGAGTATTTGAAAAGTGAATTGTTAATTTTACTTTGTAAGCCAATTGTGAATTTTAAAGCTTCATATAAAAATTGACAAGCAAAGCGAACTGACCATTCACAATTGATTATTTTACATATTTCTGTTTTAAAGTCGTAATTTCTCTTGGTCCGATTCCCATTTCTACCTGAAAGAAATTTTCTGTGCTTCCATATTTTTTGTTGATGGTTGCGAAGAAATTTCTGATCAGTTCCGGTCTTAATTCCATTTGCTGTTTAATTTCGGCTTCCGTTAATCCAGACATTTTTGATAATCCTGAGTACATTCCTTTCATCGTTGGATTTTTAGCTAAATAATAATTGGAAGCAACATAATCATTTTCAATCACATCCTGTGGAACACCTAGAATTTTCAGGAATAAGGCAGAAGCCATTCCGGTTCTGTCGCGACCGCCTGTACAGTGGAAAAGCAAAGCTTCATCCGGCTTCAAAGTCAATAGCTGAACGAATAACGACCTGTATCTTTCCCCGAAATAAGGAAGTCCGCCTTCTCCATACATATCAAAAAGGAAGTTTTTATCTTTCAGGAATTTCGCCATATCCTGCGCAGTCGGAAGATTGTTGCTTCCCGCCGGACAAAGAAGATAATTTGTGTTTTGCGGAAGTCTGTCCGGAGCTTTTTTTGCTTCCTCAATTCCTCTGAAATCCACTACGGTTACGATTTTTTTATCCTTGAAAGTTTTTAAATCCTTATCCGATAATTTATCAATCGCATCACTTCTGAAAACTTTTCCAAGCGTAACCTCTTTTCCGTCAGCCGTTTTATAACCTCCCGTATCCCTGAAATTGTATGCGCCTTCCATTTTTACAACACGACTAAGGCTGTCTGTAATTTGTGCATTTGCTGTTGCTCCTAAAGCAATGATAGCCATTGTTAATCCTAATTTTTTCATATATAAATTTTAAAATATTTGCCAGCGAACTCCCATTTGCCCCCTGCTTCCGTACCATTCGTTGGAGGTAATTCTTTTTTTATTGTCGCCCATGTAAAGTCTTAGGCTCTCGTTGCTTAGATTGTTTAGTTCGATAAATAATTTAACTTTTTTACTGATGTCGTAGCTTGCAGAAAAATCGATGGTGAAATTTTTATCCGACCAGATGTAATATTCAGGACCAAGTTTTTCATTAATAGTTTCAACAGATTTCCCTCTGTAATTTCCGGCAAGACGGATCATCACTTTATTGCTTTCATAATAAAGAATTGCATTGAAAAGATTTTTGGATTGGTTCGGAAGCGAAGTTCTGTCTGTTGTAATTAAATTTCCGCCTGCATCTGTCCTCGCCACATCAACTTTAGAATCGATATAGGTATAGTTAAATTCAACCCCGAAACCGTTCCAAAAGCCTGGTAAGAAATCAAGACGCTTATTAATTCCCATTTCAAAACCAAGAAGATCAGATTCTTTAAGATTTTTCGCCTGAGTGATCACATAATCCGTACCATTAAGATTCGTTATGGAAGTATCCTGGAAAACAATGTCCGAAATCTTTTTGTAGAAAACACCTCCGGAAAGAATCCCGATATTGTTGAAGTAATACTCACCCATCAAATCAAAATTATGACTGAACGTCGGCTTCAGATCGGGATTTCCTCTTGTAATTCTGTTTGGAGTTGTGGTATTATCGATGCTTGACCCCGGCGACATATCCCCAAAATTCGGTCTGATGAATGATTTTGTATAAGCAAACCTTAAACTCGCTTTTGGTGAAAAGTTATACCGTAAATGAAGCATCGGAAGAAAAGCATTATAGTTACTTTCCACAACTGACGGACTGATTACTGTTGTTGCTGGCGTTTCTTCTTTTGTTGCTTTTGCTCCGTATAAACTTAGCCTTGTTGTTTCATTTCTAAAACCTCCGACGATTTTAAACTTATCGCTTGCCTTGATTTCCGCCATTGTATAGGCTGCAAAAACGTTTTCTTCTCCGGTATAGACACTCGTTGCATTCGTTTCTGCGTTTGAAAGGTCTCTGAAACCGTTTTGCTGTAAAAAGGCAGGAGAATACATCTGGAACAACTGATCTTTCGTCGGCGGATTCATGATGTACGAATTATAATTCCCATTCATTCCGTTCAGGAAATCTGTTCCTTGTGGTGCATCCGTAGTAGATAATTGAGACAAAGCCAGCAAAGCCGGAGAATTCGGGACGCCTAATGCTGCGTTAGGAAGATAAACAGCATTGTAACCGTAAGTACTGTTTCGATCTTTTTCACGGTATTTTGCTCCGATTTTTAAGATAATATTGGAATTGACATCATATTTAAGATTAAATCTTGCAATTTTATCCCTTTCATTATTGTCTAATTTTGCGATAACCAATTGAGAAAGCAATAATTTATTAGCATTCATGGTTTCATTCGGATTGGCAGTGTCAGAGTTGTAATCAAGATATTCGCCACCCACTCCATTTGGAGAATCAAATCCCCAATAACGCTTTCCGTCGCTTGAAAGATTGGTAAATCCGCCTGTAATTTTTTGTCTGAAAGTTGCAATAGGGAGTCCTTTGATTTCGCTTGTCGGCGGAGTATCAAGGTAATATTTTGCCTGATAATCGCTTAACATCCAGTCTAAGTTCAATTTTTTAGAAAGAGAATGCTCACCACCTAATTCCATTCCATATAATTCGGTCTGATAATAAGAATACCTGAAATTATACTGATAACGGCTGTTGTTGTAATCTACATATGATTCGTAAACCGGACGGATATCATCAAACTTATTGAACATTCCACGGAAATAGATTTTATTATTGGCATTAAATTTATATTCCAGTCCGCCATTCAAACCGATTGTTCTTCTTGTTCCCATATATCTTTTCAACATAATAGTACTGATCGACTTTTTCTCAATATCATTGGCAGCAGCCGTATTGTAAGTAGCATCAAATGAATCTGCTCCCCACTGCCTGTCCCAGATTGCACCGGAAAGAATTACCCCTAATTTATTTTTGAAAAAACGGTCTCCGTAAACAATTGATCCGTTGTACGTTGCATTTTGGGAAAAGGTATTATAACCTCCTGCTCCGCTTACACTTAAAGTTTTCTTTGCTGGAGCTGTTCTTGTAATGAAATTGATGCTTCCACCGATCGCGTCACCATCCATATCTGGAGTTACGGCTTTTGAAATCTGTACAAACTGAATCAGTTCCGAAGGCACAACGTCTAAAACGAAAGATCTGTTTCCTAAAACATTCGCACTTGGAAGACGGTTTCCGTTGAATAAGGCAGAAGTCCAGGCAAAAGGAGTTCCGCGAACAGTCGCCTGATCTGCTTCACCATGATACCTCGCAACCGCAACTCCCTGCACTCTCTGTACGGCTTCAGCTGCATTTCTGTCTGGAAGTTTACCAATCGCATCGGCTGCAATAACCTCCATGATGGCGTTGTTATTTTTCTTGATTTCATAGGCTTTTGCCTGCGTTAGAGCATTCGGTCTTGAAATTACAACCTGTTCAATATCCTTTGTTTTATCCTTGCTTTGTTTTTCTTCAGGAGCAATCGTAATGTAGCCGACATCGTTAGTTCCTTCTTTTATGGTAACCGGAAAAATTTTTGTTTCATACCCAAGATATTCAACTTTAATGTTGATGTCTCCCAACTTTGGTGAAAGAATATTGAAATCTCCGTCCAATGAAGAAATGGCTTTCGCATCAGCATCTATAATCGAAATATTGGCTCCGGGAAGTGCGCCGTTTATTTTGCTGACAATTGTACCCTTAATTGTTTGTGCATGTATGGCTCCAAAACATGTCATCAGGAAAAATGCAGATATCTGAATGATTCTCGACTTGTTTTTTGAAAAACCAATAGAATTGTTCATAGATTATTTTTGATGCAAATTTCGTTAGCTGAGAATATGTATTCGTCCGAAGGAAAAAACCATACGTCTAAACGTGTCACTCGTTGGTTTTGTGTATTTAATTGATTGATTTTTAATAACTTAATTTAATTGAACTATTTGTTATTTATTTATGAACCTAATATTAAATCGTCGAGACAATTTTTAATAGATATATAACAGCCATAAGAATGATAAAATGTGAATTTTGCATTTATTTTGTGAAAACCTATAGGATAGAATGCAATATATTGTTATACTCGGCGCTTTTCAGGCATTGGTGGCACTTTGGCTTTTACAGTTTAAAGAACGAAAATCACCTTCCAACTATCTCTTTATCTGCCTTCTTTCAGCGATTGCAGTTCACTTGACGATTAAGTTTGTTATTTTTAATTTTATTCCGGATGAAAGTATCAGACATCGGATGAATACGTTTATTGGCGCGTCTTATGGGCCTTTAATCTATTTATATACTTTAAGCAAAACAAGAAAAGAGTTCTCCATTGTCGGGAAATGGTATACCTTTATTCCGCTTTTTATTCTGATGATCGGTTATCTTACAGTGTCCTGCGTGTTTTTTGTCCTAAACCATGTCGACCAGAAACTGCTTGATCTGTATAATGATTTTAGCCTGATTGTCTTATTTATCGTGAATCTCTATTATCCTTTACGAAGTCTTTTTATCATTAATACAGTTAATCTTAAAGCTCTTGAAAAGACTGAATACGATATCGTTACAAGAATTTCTTTTTGCATTCTCTTTATGGAATTGGGAGTCATTGCTTCCAAAGCTTTACTTAATCTGTATCCCGAAGAAAATCAGATGATTAATATTTCAATAAGAACAATTGCTTATTTTTTATTATTAGTTATTTGCCTTTTGATTGTCAGAAAAAGTTTAAAAACAGAAATTAATGAAATTGCTGAAAATGAATCAGATAACGATTTTAAAGTAGCTGTTAATCAAAATCATAATGAAGGCGAACTATCATTAAATACAATTGATTACGAAGTAAAATTCAGCGAGCTTTGGCAAAAAATGGATCAGTCGGTAAAGCAGAAACAACTGTTCCGGGACTGCGAACTGAATCTTGATCAGCTGGCTTTAAAAACAGAGATTAATAAATACCAGATCAGCGAAATGCTGAACGGCTACAAACACAAACCATTCTACCGTTACATCAATGAATATCGCATCGAATATTTCAAAAATATGGTAGAAAAAGCGATCAAAAATAATGAAAGCATAAATTTTCTATCGTTTGCTTATGAAGCCGGTTTTAAATCCAAATCTTCTTTTAACCGTTATTTTAAGGAGATAATCGGTAAAACGCCTTCGGAATATTATAAAAGTCTGATCAATGAAACTAAAAAACAGAGTTTCGAGATAAGTGCGTAAATGTTTTGGTCAGCTTTTTGAATCATCAAAAGAAAATCAATACTTCTTTTGAAACTCATTACATTCACAAACAAAGGCATCTATTGTCCGCAAGGGAAATTCTACATCGATCCGTGGCGTCCCGTTGATTTGGCGGTCATCACGCATGGTCATGCTGATCATGCACGTTGGGGAATGAAGAAATACCTTTGTCATCATTTTACAAAACCCATTTTAAAGAAAAGAATTGCCGAAGATATCGAATGTCAGACTTTGCAATATGGCGAAGTTCTAAATATTAATGGTGTGAAATTGTCACTTCATCCGGCAGGTCACATCATTGGTTCTGCGCAGATTCGGTTGGAATATAAAGGTTATATAAGTGTGATTTCAGGTGATTATAAAGTTCAGGATGATGGATTGAGTACGCCTTTCGAATTGGTAAAATGCAATGAATTTGTTACAGAAAGCACTTTCGGGCTTCCGATTTACAATTGGCTGGAAGTGGATGATTTGAACAAAAAAATGCAGAGTTGGGTTCTCAGAAATAAAGAAAATCAAAAAACATCGGTATTCATCGGTTATTCTTTAGGTAAAGCTCAACGAATTATGAAAGCCGTTGAAGGTTTAGGGAAGATTCACGTGCACTATTCGATTGGGAAGCTTAATCAGGCATTTGAAGAGGTCGGAATTGTACTTCCTGAATATGAAATTCCTGATTTTAGAGAAAATATAAAACATGTTGCAGGCGAAATTGTCATCGTTCCTCCTGCTTTGTTAGATTCTAATGTCATCAAGAAAATTCCGGATGCTGCAACAGCAATTTGCTCCGGATGGATGCAGGTTCGTGGTGCAAGAAGATGGCGAAGTGCCGATGCAGGTTTTGCAATGAGTGACCACGCCGACTGGAAAGGTTTATTACAGGCCATAAAAGCCACCGAAGCCGAAATTGTGCACGTCACACACGGACAAACAGAAGTTTTTTCTAAATATTTAAACGAGATCGGAATCAAATCTGATGTTGTGGAAACGTTGTATGGCGATGATGACGAAGAAGAAAAAGAGAAAGAAATTATTGATAATTAAATTTCAAGTTTTTTTGAAAACTTAATACGAAAAGTTCTATAAGAGCGATCTGTTAGTTGAAGAATAATGTAGGACTAAAGCCCAGCTCCTATGGAGCTGACTGTTAATAGCAACAATGATGCGATGATGAGCGGAGCTCCGTAGGAGCGACCTGTTAATAAAGGATTATTAAAACATTGATATGCACGCAGCCCGTCTTAAGTGGAGCTCTAAGCTGCCAAAAAATTATAAAAATATGCTTTGGAAACGTTAATTGAAAATTTATGAAACATTTCGCGGAACTGATCAATGCTCTCGAAAGCACCAATAAAACCAACGCTAAAATCGATGCCATCATCGATTACTTAGAACGTGCGCCGGATGAAGATAAAGTCTGGTTCATCGCTTTATTTACGGGAAAAAGACCGAAACGAAATGTAAACACCAATTATATGAAAGAATGGGCGTTGGAAATTACACAATTGCCATTTTGGCTGTTTCAGGAAAGCTATTCTTCAGTTGGCGATTTGGGTGAAACTTTGTCGTTGGTTCTTCCTCCACCAACTGAAAAAATCGAACGTACTTTGTCTGAATGGATGAATGATATTATCGATTTAAAAAACAAAACTGATATTGAGAAAAAAGAATTCGTTTTAAATTCCTGGAATGGCTTGGATTATACAGAACGATTGATTTTTAATAAATTATTAGGCGGGAGCTTCAGAATCGGGGTTTCGGATAAAACTTTGATTAATGCTTTGACTAAGTTTTCCGGGCAGGAATCCAGTACGTTGATGCATAGTTTGATGGGAAAATGGATTCCTAATGAAGTCTCGTTTCGGGAATTAATTTCGGCAGAAAATGTAAACCCCGATAACTCAAAGCCTTATCCGTTTTGTTTGGCTTATCCTTTGGAAAAAGATTTGGAAGAGCTTGGAACTCCTGATAAATGGTTGATTGAATATAAATGGGACGGAATTCGCGGGCAAATTATCAGACGAAATGACGAAGTTTTTATCTGGTCAAGAGGTGAAGAACTAATTACCGAACAGTTTCCTGAAATCGCAGAAGTTGTTCAGCAGATGAAAGGTAATTTTGTGATTGATGGAGAAATTCTTGCGGTAAAAGATAATAAAGTTTTAAATTTCAATGAATTACAGAAACGTTTAAACCGAAAAACTTTAACCAAAAAAATGCTTTCGGAAATTCCGATTCAGGTTTTTTCTTATGATTTATTGGAATTGGAAAATAATGATTTGCGTGAAAAACCAATTTCTGCGAGACGCGCAATGTTGGAAGAATTATTATTAAATGAAAATCCCGAAAACATCAAAATTTCTCAGCAAATTGATTTTGAAAAATGGAACGAGTTAGATAAAATCAGAGAAAATTCCAGAGACATCAACAGTGAAGGTTTGATGTTGAAGCAGAAAAATTCACATTATCATTCCGGACGAAAAAAAGGCGACTGGTGGAAGTGGAAAATTAATCCGTTGACGATTGATGCCGTTCTTATTTACGCACAAAAAGGCAGCGGACGACGAAGTGCTTATTACACCGATTATAGTTTTGCAGTGAAAAGCGGCGATAAACTGGTTACGATTGCCAAAGCGTATTCCGGTTTGACGGATAAAGAAATTATGGAAGTCAGCAAATTTGTCAACAAAAATGCGATTGAGAAATTCGGTCCGGTGAGAACAGTAAAAGCTGAACTGGTTTTTGAAATTGCATTTGAAGGAATTGGTTTCAGTAACCGTCACAAAAGTGGTGTTGCACTACGTTTTCCAAGAATTCTGAGATGGCGAAAAGATAAAACCGTTGATGAGATCGATGATATTGAAGAGATTAAAAAATTGATACAGTAAATTTTTAATCGCAATGATCGCAAGGTTTCTTTTTAAATTTTTGAAAACATTTTCTGCTCGCAAAGGCACTTCGTTCAGCAAATGATAGCAGAACTTCTTGGCTGAATGAAACGCCTTTGCGAACGAAAATATGCAGAAAAAAATCAAAAAGTCTTTGCGCTCTTTGCGTTTAAATAAAATAATCATAAGAAATTGAGCAATTTCGAAAATACAGAAGGCTTTAAAATCATTCAGAACTGGATGATGCAAAAATCGATTTCACCATTCAAATTTCAGGTTCAGACTTGGCTGAAATTCGGGAATGGCTACAGCGGAATGGTTGTTGCTCCGACAGGTTTTGGGAAAACGTATTCTGTATTTTTAGCTTTAATTTCAGATTTTCTGACGAATCCTGATAAATACAAAAGCGGACTGAAAATGATTTGGATTACGCCACTCCGCTCACTTTCAAAAGATATTGCCAAAGCAATGCAGGAAGCGATTGATGAGATTGGTTTGGATTGGGCAGTTGGCGTGAGAAACGGAGATACCGACCCGAAAGTCCGTCAGCAACAGGTCAAAAATATGCCTGAAATTCTGGTTGCAACACCTGAAAGTTTACAATTGCTTCTCGGACAAAAAAATCATCAACGCTTTTTCCAGAATTTACAGACGATTGTTGTGGACGAATGGCACGAATTGTTAGGCTCAAAACGCGGCGTTTTGGTAGAACTAGGCATTTCGCAACTGAGAAAATATGTTCCCAAAATAAAAATTTGGGGAATCACCGCAACCATTGGAAATCTCGATGAAGCGATGGAAGTTCTGATTCCTTACAACATCAAAAAGACAAAAGTTACCGCAAAAGAACATAAGAAAATTGAAATTCTTTCGGTTTTTCCTGATGAAGTCGAGATTTTGCCTTGGGCGGGACATCTTGGTCAGAAATTAGCAGATAAAGTGGTTCCGATTATTCTCGAATCAAAATCAACCATTGTTTTTACAAACACCCGGAGTCAAAGTGAAATGTGGTATCAGTTGTTGCTGAATGTTTATCCTGATTTCGCAGGACAAATTGCCATTCATCACAGTTCGATTGATTCGGAATTGAGAAATTGGATTGAAGAAAATTTAAGTTCAGGAAAGCTGAAAGCTGTTGTTTCGACGTCTTCTCTGGATTTAGGCATCGATTTTAAACCTGTTGATACCGTTATTCAAATCGGTTCGGCAAAAGGTGTTGCAAGATTTTTGCAGCGAGCCGGACGAAGCGGTCACTCCCCTTTTGAGATCTCTAAAATCTATTGTGTTCCTACGCATTCGTTGGAATTGATTGAAGTTTCTGCCTTGAAAGAAGCCGTCAAACAAAATGTGATTGAACCTCGTGAACCACAAGTTTTATGTTTCGATGTTTTGGTTCAGTTTCTGATGACTTTGGCAATTGGCGACGGATTTTATACGGAAGAAACCTACGAAAGAATCAAGCAGGTTTACACTTTTCAGGAAATGACGGATGAAGAATGGAAATCGATGATTGATTTTCTCACGATTGGTGGAAGTGCGCTGAAAAGCTATGAAGAATACCATAAAGTTGTGGTGATGGAAGACGGTTTGCATAAAGTGACTTCTCGAAAAATTGCGATGCTGCACCGAATGAATATGGGCGCGATTGTTAGCGATGCGATGCTGAAAGTAAAATTCATTTCCGGCGGATATATTGGGATGGTTGAAGAATATTTTATTTCAAGATTAAAAAAAGAAGAAAAATTTATTTTAGCGGGAAGGGTTCTGGAAGTCGCGATGATAAAAGATATGACGGTTTTCGTTCGGGCTTCCAAAGGAAAAGCGCAGGCTCCGAGTTATTTGGGCGGAAGATTGCCGTTGAGTTCCAATCTTGGTCAGTTTTTGCGGGAAAAATTGTCGATTGCGCTCAATCCGAAAGCTTCGGAGAAAGAACTGAAATTTCTGCATCCGCTTTTAATCAATCAGGAAGAGCGGTCGCACATCCCGAAAGATGACGAGTTTTTGGTGGAATTGATTAAAAATCGAGAAGGTTATCATCTGTTTATGTATCCTTTCGAAGGTCGATTGGTGCACGAAGTGATGGCTGCTTTGATTGCTTACCGGATTTCAAAACTGGCTCCGATTTCCTTTTCGATGGCGATGAACGATTATGGTTTTGAATTATTCAGCGATAAAGAAATTCCACTCAATGAAGAAAATTTAGACAAAATTTTAACAAGGGATAATCTGATGACCGATGTGATTTCCAGTATTAATGCGGCAGAAATGGCGAGACGAAAATTCCGTGATATTGCGGTCATTTCCGGAATGGTCGTTCAGAATTTTCCCGGACAGCAGCGTTCCAACAAATCTCTGCAAAGTTCTGCAGGTTTGATTTTTAAAGTTCTGGAAGACCACGACCAGAATCATTTTCTTGTACGGCAGGCTTATACAGAGGTTTTTAATATGCAGCTGCAGGAACAGCGATTGGTAGAAGCATTCAAAAGAATTGAAAAATCAAAAATTATTCTCAAGTTTGCTAACGCATTCACACCATTGAGCTTCCCTATAAAAGTGGATAGTTTGAGGCAGACTTTAACGAGTGAAGATTTGGATTCGAGAATTCAGAAACTGATTCAGCAAGCGAAGAAAGGGAGGTAAAGTGAATTGTTAATAAGTCAATTGTAAATTTATGTCGTTTTGTCATTCAGAACGAAGTATAGCGGAGTGAAGAATCTATAAAATTAATTATTAGATTTCTCCTATTGTCGAAATGACAAAGCTATAGCTGAAATTTTTTAGTAAAAAATGAAAATAGTAACAAAAAATATAAACATTCAAAACGAAGTTTTTACCTTAACCAATCAGCGTGCGCTGTTTTGGAAAAAAGAAAAAGCTTTGATTCTCTCCGATTTGCACATCGGAAAAACTGCCCATTTCCGCAAAAATGGGATTGCCCTCTCCGATCAGATTTTCGATAATGATTTACAAAGATTATCTGTTCTTATTGAATATTTTAAGCCTGAAAAATTTATTGTAGTCGGCGATTTACTCCACGCAGGAGATAATTCGGGTGTTGATAAATTCTGTGAATGGAAAAACCAGTTTCCCAACCTTGAATTTCATTTAATAGAAGGCAATCACGACAAAATTTCAAAAAAGCTGGAAGCAAAATTATGCCTGAATTTCAGAGATGAAATGTTGGAGATTGATCATTTTCTTTTCGTCCACGATTTTCAGAAAACGGATGAAAAATTTCAGATTACAGGTCACATTCATCCTGGTTTTGTGATTAATTCGATGGTGAAAAATATCAAACTACCCTGCTTTGCGGTTTCCGAAAATCAATTATTGCTTCCGGCTTTCAGCGAATTTACGGGTTTAGATACAAAAAATCTTCCTAAAAAAGGAAGATTCTATGTTTTTACGGATGCTGAGATTTATGAGATTTAAATCTTACAAATTATCAAACCATTTATAAATATCGGTATCTGACGAGATGCCTAGTTTTTTTCTCAGTCTGTTTTTTCTGTTTTGGATTGCCTTTGGAGTTACAAATGTGTAAATGGCAATCTCTTTTGTACTCAATCTCAACTTGAGATAGATACAGAAAATAATTTCCGAGTTTTGAAGATTTGCATTAATCGTTGCTAATTTCTCAAAAAAATCCGGGTATGCAGATTTGAATTTACTTAGAAGGCGTGGCGAATTTTCTTTTGCAAGTCTTATTATTTCTTCGTCAGCCAAAATTTTTGCGTTGTAATTTTCTGCTTTAAAATCTTGTAGTGTTTCGTTATTTTTATTCATCGTATGGCAAAATTTTTCTCGATCATTATTAAGACTTTCGCTCTTAATTTGATTAGCATTCTTATTTCTCTTTTTACCTTTATAATTTGGGGTATCATTGTTGTGAAATATCCTGTAGGCTCAAATTTTAATTCTAATTCTTATGAATTTTAAAACAAGAGCTAATTCTTTGATATTGCTGATTCAAAAGTATCAGATTTTTTACATTCTTTTTATGATTCTAATCAACCCTTTTACATTTTTTGGCATTTTGCTTTTTTAATTTAATTAAACTCTTATTTCTGATTAAAATTTTATTTTCAGCAATTATTTTGAGCTTTAATGGTGAATGTGGTATCTGTGTGGTAGGTAAATAATTCACTTTTGTAGAAAATTGCTTTTTCTTTACAATTCTAAAAATTCGTACCTCATTACGTTTGCGAGACTATTGATTATGATTTTAGGTTACATTAATCCCTATAATATGATAAATGAAGATATTTTATTTTCTTTTGGAGCAGATTTGAGAACTTTTGATGCGGAGGATATTATTTTTTCTGAAGGTGATGTTCCTGCATTTTTTTTTCTGATTGTTGAAGGCAAAATAAAAATAAATAACTATAATGAAGCGGGAAAAGAATTTATTCAGGGTATTCTCTTAAAAGATCACAGCGTTGGTCTCTCTTCTCTTTTTCTATCTAAAAACTATCCTGTAAATGCTGTTGCAGAGATTGAAAGTGAAGTGATAAGGCTTCCTAAAGCACATTTTTTTGAAATTCTAAAAAAGCATCCTGAAGTTTATTCCGATATTATTCCGTTTATGGCGGAACATATGCATTATAAATTTCTGATGATGCAGAGCATGGCTTTTCATAATCCGAGTGATAAATTATTAACATTAATGAATTATCTGAAGCTTCATCATGAAGATAAATCACAATATTCTCTCCAGATTCCTTTAACGAGACAACAGCTTGCCTCACTTACCGGACTTAGTGTAGAAACAGTAATAAGGGTAATTAAAAACATGGAGAAAACCGGAGTTCTGAAAATACAAAACAGAAAGATCTTTTATTAATACCAAAGAAAAGTTGAGATGAAAATGTAAGCTGTTTTCTAAGTTTATGATTTTAATGGAGATCTTTCTGCAGTAAACGATAAATAAGATTATGATTATTTATTCTTTTTATTTTCTACCTGATCAGGTTTTCTGTTTTTTGGCTCATCTTCTTCAAAGTCACAGCGGCATGAGCTTGCAGTAATACCTAAAAGACAAAGTGTAAGAATGGTAATGGTAGATTTCATATAATTTCTAATGATTATTTAATACTAAAACTTTATTGATTTCACTTTTAAAGCATCCCAGAATAAATTCCGTATAATATTCCTGAGCTCCTAAAGCCTGAGTTTTAGGATGAAGCTCGAGTTTTTTAGACAAAATAATTTCGCCTTTGTAAGCAAAAGAATAATAGGAAAATATTCTGTAGGTTGAATTTCTGATGGGATTCGCGTAGCCTGTAACGGCAATAGACCAGTCGGTTTCAAACAATTTGGCAACATTTAATGCCATTGTTTCGGCAATTTTTTCTGAAACACAGTCGCAAAGACTTGCTTCATCATAATCTACGTTCAAAAGTTTTACTTTCTGAGCAATATTGTAGGCAGTGATACCGCCTTTATAGAACATTCCTGCATTAGGCATTTGAGAAAATGCAAGCTGAAATAATCCTGAAGTCACACTTTCAGCGATAGAAATGGTTTCATTGGTCGTAATCAATGCTTCGCTGATATAATTAAGTAAATTTTGCTGAAATTCCATAAGTTTAGGTTTTAATGAAGTTGTGTGATGTTCATGTATTTTTCGAAATAATGAAGATCTTCTGATTTTTGAAGGGTCAGGTAAAACATCAGTTGACTGGGTTCTTTTAGACTGATGCTTTCAATACAGTCGAATTTTGCGATCATTGCACGAACGGAGTCTTTTTGAGGATCCTTATTTACTACAAAAAGCAGAAAAATATTGTCTCTGATCTCTTTCGCAAAAATTACAGACTGAGATTCTATCCATTTTCCGTGATTGGGTATTTCTGCGAAATCATCATCTTTGATGATTTGTAAAATTTTATATGAATTCATATTAATTTGGTGTTGGTGATGACAAGTTGATCTCGGTAAAAAAACCGACTATAAAAAGACTACCTCTTCTCCAAAAAGAGGTAATCCGGAAAAGTAAAAATTATGAATAAAGTTTGAGGGTGTATTTCATAGTGGGAAATCCACTTATACACAGCGCTTCCACTGTGTAAACTTTTTGTTTTAATCCGGTTATCATATTTTATATTTTGAGTGATTTAGTAGCTTCTTATTTCACATATTGAAGAGTGAATTAATAATAAAAAGCCTACTCAAATGTATAACCTAAAACTTCTACAAATTTATGATCTGAGTCATACTTTAATAATAGATCTTTCTGTCTTCAATTTTCACAAGTTTATCCTGCTCCATTTTCTTTAAAGTACGGATAATTGTTTCAACACGAAGACCGGTAAGATCGGCAATTTGCTGACGGGTGAGTTTTACATTGAATCCGTGAGCGTCTTCACAGTCTGTATAGCTTTTAAGATAATCGAAAAGACCGGTAATTCTTAAAGCCGGTTGTTGTGAAGCCATATTCTGTACCATAATCATATTATAATACAGACGGTGAGAAAGACATGCATTCATTTCCATTGAAACATAAGGATGTTCCTTAATTAAATTAATGAAATTCTTTCTTGGTAAGCGAATAATAGTGCTTGGCTTTAGTGTATAAGCATTCACAGGATATTTTTTATCGATAAAAAGAAGAGGATCGCCGAAGCTTTGTCCTTTACCGAGAATGTTGTGAATGAATTCTTTTCCTTCTTCGTTATAATTATTCACTTTTACATTCCCCTCGATAATTTGAAAAAAATAAGCAGGTGCATCACCCTCAAGAAAAATTGCTTCTTTCTCATTATACGTTCTGATCTCTGCGCTGTAAGATAATAACAGCTGCTCATCGATCTTCATACAACTTACTGTTTTCATAATCTCATCATTTTTATAAATTACTATAATATTTTACCGGTTTCAATCAGCAATCTGCCTTTTTTTCACTTTTTTGAATGTTCGGATCACAGTTTTATACAAATTCCTATAAGGCTGCCATTTGCTGCTTGGATAATAGAATTTGAAATCTAAACTTTTTGTCTTCCGATTCCTGACTCTTCAGGTAGTTCATCGAAGTTTTAAGCTTTCATACTGAATTTTGAGAAGACATATTTTGTGCCATAATTTGTCTAAAATAAAGATTTTCTGATAACTATTTATTCATATCAAAACATAGCTTGGGATTTTCTTTTAGTAATGAAAGAAATTTTTCTTTTTTAGGGTGAAAACTTCACAAAGATTAAGATAATCGCATTTACAGGATATTTTCTATCCGTAAAAAGTAGTGATTCTCAGTGATGATTATCTTATCTTGGTTGCAGAATCAGCAGGAATGGTTGTTATGGTACTGTCTGCATGAGTTGCAGGAACAATCATAGTATCTGGCTGAACAGGTACAGTTTCAGAAGTGATTGTGTCGGCTGATAAACTATCTATAGTATCAGTTTGTGTTGTAGTATCTTTTTTCGAACAACTCAGAACCAGAAATCCCACTGCGAAGATGAATACTGTTTTTTTCATAATACTTTTTTTGATTGGTTATATTTAGTTTAAATATTGCATAAAAACTTGAATACAAATATACTATATAATGATTTGTGGTATTATGATTGCGATCATAATATTTAGTTAATGCAATAACATTCTTTGTAGTAAATGTTAAATTCATTATTTTTAATAGTAATATAATATTTTTTTTACCAAATTTACATTTTGGTTAGGTTTTTGAAGCGACCAAAATAGCTAGGAATAATATTGTTCCTCCAAAACACCACAATTACAAAAATATATTATTATGTCAACAGAAAACCTAATTCACTCAGAAGCGGTAAAAAAAATCAAAGAGCTTTCAGAAAAAGCAAAATTCTGTATGTTCTGCACCAATCTCGAAAGTCTCCCGATCAATACGCGACCAATGGGTCTTCAGGAAACGGACGATAACGGAAATCTTTGGTTTATTAGCAGCGATACAAGCAACAAAAATTTTGAGATAAAAGATGACAAAAGAGTTCAGCTTTTATTTATGAACAATTCAAATTCAGAATACCTGTCTATATTCGGTGAAGCAACAATTTATAAAGATCGTTCTACTATTGAAGAAAAATGGTCTGCAATGGCAAATGCATGGTTCGATGGTAAAGATGATCCCACCGTGAGTATCATTCGTGTAGAACCAAAAGATACTTATTACTGGGATACAAAAGCAGGGAAATTGGTTAGTTTAATAACATTTGTAACTGCAGCTGTTACCGGTAATAAAACCGATAATTCCGACGGGGTTGAAGGTAAAGCCAGCGTTTAGATAAAATTATTCTCTAAAAAGTTTAACCCTTAAAACTAAAAATCATGATTTTCGAAGATGATCCGCACGCTGTTGTTCATGAAACGAATAATAAGCAGATAAGCAATTTTGCAATGATTACACAGGTGATTAATTTCAGTGGAGACAAGTCTTTTATACTCAATTCTCTGCAGAAAATTAAAAACAGTACGTTGTGCGAAATTAAAAGGAAGGTAATTGAAAAGTTCATCCATGAATATACCCAGAATTTTGGCGGATATGTCGAAAACGACAGTTACCAGCTTCAATCAGATGGTTACCAGTTATCGCCTTCTTATGCGAAACAATCTTACGAAAAAGTCTTAAGGGAACAGGAATATCTCAATAGAATAATCACCACACTGAACAACGACTAGTTGCTTGGTGTGGTGATTTTATTATTTAAAAAAAATAAAATTACTTGTCAGTAACGAAATTCTTTTTTGCCAGTTCTTTTCTTACACGGCTTAAGCTTTCAGGAGTAATCCCAAGATACGAAGCGATCATCCACTGTGGAACTCTCAGCAAAAGATCCGGGTACATTTTAATGAATTTCAGATAACGCTCTTCCGCAGTTTCTCCCAATAAAGAATTGATTCTGTCCTGCAAACTCTTCACATGCTTCTGAATGATAAGGTCATTTCTCTCTATACTGTTCGGAAATTCTTCCAAAAGCTTGTTGAAAAAATCAGGCTGCAGAAACAAAACTTCAGAATCTTCTACCGCCTCAATAAAATAGTTTGATTTTTCATTGAAATATAGACTGCTTCGGTCACCAATCAGCCAATTTTCCGGGGCAAACTGTATGATGTGTTCTTTGCCGTTTTTGTCGATCGAGTACATTCTCAGAAGTCCTTTTTCTACAAAAAAAGTGTTTCGGCAAACTTCTCCGTGTTGCAAAAGAAATTCGTGCTTTGCAATTTTTTTAGATTCGTACTGCAAAGTACACATGTTCAGCTTATCGGCAGGAACTTCAAAAACTTTGGCTAAATAATTCTGAATATTTGTCATACGGTAATTTGGCTTAAAGATATATCCTGATGTGATGCGTTATTGATTGCTTTTCCGTTTTCAATAACAATAAGTTGCGGACTTTCGTGACGAATCCCGAAATCTTCAGCAATTTTATTCGAAATCGGTCTGAAAGCCAACAGATCCAAAAAGTAAAAGCTGCTTTTAAGATCTTCTGAGTTTTCTATCTCTTTCTCAAAATTTTTCAAAACTGTTTTACTGATGAAACAACTTGTAGAATGCTTGAAAATAGCAACCTTGGTTTCATACGATTCTTTGATTGCTTTTTCTAAATCTTCTTCAGATTTTATCGTTTTCCAGAAAGATTTTGTATCTCCCTGTTCCTGTTTTCCACCAAATATTTTATCTAAAAAACTCATGCATTAAATTGTTTTAAATGATGATCAAGATGTTTATACTCCAAAAATCCCCAATCTTTTTCTTCCATTTTCCCGAAAAGCACATGTCTGTCCGGAAATTGCTTCTTTCTGAATGCTTCCTGATAATCATCAAGAGTCTTTAGAAGTTTAAATTTTTCCTGTTCGAAATCACATTCAAAATTAACGATTACTTTCCGAAAACCTGGCATGTTGTGCGGAATTCCGTTATTGAAAATCTGCATTTCTTTTTTTGTGCATATTCCGATGGCTCTTAAGATAAAATTAATCTCGGGTAACTCGATCTTTTTCAAAGGAATCTGAAGAATAAGGTTACAATGATGGAGCATTTGTGCGGCATTCATCCTCCCCCATCTCCGTTCAGAATTTTCGGAAAGACTGGCAATTCTTTTTTTTATTTCGTTAAAATCATTTTCGTTATGAAGACTTTTCACGGCCAGTTTTTTTCAGTCTTTAGATTTTCAATATGTGCAAAGTGATGATTGCAGTGCCAAACATAATAGGCAAGATAGGTTCTCAGGTCGTAGTTTTTATTTTGCTCAGGATGATGAAAAGTTCTTTCAAACTGTTTGTTGGTCATCGATTTTAACAAATGAGCCCACCTTTGATGAGTTCCTTTAATCATTCTCATCGCCGGTTTTATCGGCATATTTACGCTGTCCTGAAGTTCAGCCCATTTTGCTTCATCATAAGGTTTTATAGAAGGGTTTTCTTCAGTAAGAGCCAATTTTAAACGCATCAGACTGTTAATATGACTGTCTGCAATGTGATTAATCAGCTGTCTCACCGTCCAACCACCTTCTCGGTATTGAGTATCTAATTGTTCGTCATTAAAATTTTCAATTAAATTTTTTAGTTTATCCGGAAAATTTTTGATGACTTTTATATATTCATTCAGTTTGATGTCACAGATGTCTTCAGGAACTTCAAACCGGCCGATCGGATACTTCTTTTGCTCTAAGTTGCTCATTTTTAATTATGCAGTTTAATAATTCGTTTAAAATTATGGCATCCTTATCTTTTAAGTAATTCAACATTTTATTGATGTACTGGTCTTTTTTTGAGTACAGTACAAAATAATGGTAATACTTTTTTACAGATAAGTCTTCATATGATATTTCCTTGCTATCAAATTGTATACAGACATTTTTAAAAGTAATTCCGGCAAGTGTAAAATTTTGATTACAATTAAATTTCTCAATATAATTGTTTAAAATATCATTAAAAAAATATTGCCATAAAGCATCAATGATATCACAAAATAACTGATGTTTTTCCTGTAACTTTCTTTTATAAAACAATTTAAAGAAAATCTTAAATTCTTTCCCGGATTTATTTTGAATAAAAATCTGGTATTCTCTTCCTATATAAAATTCAAGGCCTTTAATAAAATGAACTCCGTAACGAACTCCTGCAATTTCTTCCTTAGAAATTATAGTAAACAGATCTTCACGTTTATCCTTATTCTCAAATTTAATAAGGTTTTTGTTAATGATTAACTGGCGTTTTCTGGTATCAAATAGACCTCGCACAATTGTAAATTCTTTCATGATTGGAAAAGCATGAATGCATTAATTAATAACCATGCAAATTAATATCTTCTGTTCTCTGTAAAGTTACTTTTTTCCCCATTTTCTTTTGAATCACTCTGAAATGCTGCAATTCTTCATCGGTAAGAATAGAAATCGCCGTTCCGGTTTCTCCTGCACGACCCGTTCTACCGATACGGTGAACATAATCCAAAGGTGAGCGCGGCAATTCGTAATTGATGACACATGGTAAGGATTCGATGTGAATTCCGCGACCAATCAAATCAGTTGCTACTAAAATCTGAGCGCCATTTACTTTAAATTCTTCAAGGTTATTTCTACGTGCACCCTGAGATTTCTGACTGTGAATCGCAACTGCCTTTATTTTATTTTTCTTTAATTTTTCAACTAAATTATCCGCAGATCTCGTAGAAGAAACAAAAATCAAAGCTTTTTCAACTTTCTTTTCTTTAATTAAATATCTTAAAAACGGACCTTTATTCTCGGGAGCAACATGATATGCCAATTGTTCGATATGATCAATTTCAACTTCCTCTTTTTTGATTTCAATTAATGTAGGATCGATTGATAAACGTTCTTTTATCTCAGAAACTTTATCATTCAAAGTAGCAGAAAATAGAGTAACTTGTTTTGCAACAGGCATCATTGCGAAAAGTTTGTTCATCTCCTCACCGAATCCAAGCTGAAACATTTTATCTGCTTCATCAATAACCAGATGCTGAATGGTAGAAATGCTTACGGCATTGTGATCAATCAGATCCAGCAATCTTCCCGGTGTCGCAATCAAAACTTCTACACCAAACATTCCTTTCATCTGAGGATTTATCGACACACCACCATAAACTGCCATTGTGCGGATTTCACGGTTCAGATTATCGGTAAAAGCTTTAAAAACTTCATCAATCTGAATGGCAAGCTCTCGTGTAGGAACCAATATTAAAACCTGAACTTTCCGATCTTTTTTAACCTCGGTTTTTTGTAATTTGTCTAAAATAGGCATTACGAAACAAGCCGTTTTTCCTGAGCCGGTCTGTGCAATTCCCATCAGGTTTTTACCGTGTAAAATAACCGGAACAGCCTGCTCCTGAATCGGAAAAGGCTTTAAATAACCCAATTTTTTCACAGAACGAATAATATTGCTTGATAATCCTAATGATTCAAATGACATATAAAATTTATTTATTACAAAGATAAGCTATTGAAATTTTAGTTTCTATGCTTATTTGTTGGTGATCGCAAAGGCGCAAAAGTTTTGAATTCATTTTATTTTTTTTAAGACGCAAGGATTTTATCAAAGATAAAATTTAATAATGCAGAACTTATTGAAAATCTTTGATTTTCTTGCGTCTTAAAACAGCATGATTACTAAATAACTTTGCGTCTTTGCGATGACCAACATATTTAAATTTATTAAGTCTTTATTAAAAACTAATAATCTAAATGCCGTTTTGTCCGATAATTCTTTTTTGGATAAATTTTTGAGTAATAAATTTTATAAATTTATCAAAAATTCGATCATCTTAGATATGAAAAAAGCATTAATAATAGTCGATGTACAGAATGATTTCTGTGAAGGCGGAGCGCTTGCCGTTCCCGGAGCGAATGAAATTATTCCTTATATCAACCTTCTGATGGAAGAGAATGATTACGAGCAGATTGTTCTTACACAGGATTGGCATCCGGCAAATCATAAAAGTTTCGCAAGCAATAACGATAGAAAAGTTGGGGAAAGTATTATTCTAAACGGAGTTCCGCAGTTTATGTGGCCGGATCACTGTATTGAAGGAACCTTCGGAGCGGAATTTCATAAAGATTTAAACCGTGATAAGGTAACGCATATTGTTCAGAAAGGAAAAAATACGGAGATTGATGCGTACAGCGGTTTTCAGGATAATAATCATTTTATGAAAACCGGATTGGATGATTTTCTGAAATATCACGAAATTCAATTGGTTGAAATTGTCGGTTTAGCTTTAGATTACTGTGTAAAATTCACTTGTCTTGATGCGGTTGCCAATGGCTATATTACGTGTCTGCATTTCAACGGAACACGTGCTGTGAACGTAAAACCTGATAATGGTAAAGATGCTATTTTTGAAATGTTACAGAAAGGAGTAACGGTTTTAGGGTAAAAATTAAAACACGAATTTTTTCACAAATTACATAAATTTCAATCTTGTAATTAACATTCGTCTGTCATTCTGAATGGAACGAAGTGAAATGAAGAATCTCTCTAACAATAAGTATAGATTCTTCCTTCGTCCAGAATGACAAACTTTCAAAATAAAAAAGAGGCTGTCTCAAAAGAGAGACAGCCTTTTTAATGCAAAAAAGGAAAGCCTGAGCTTTCCTAATAGTTGCAAATTTTGTAATTTGCTTTGTGTTAACTAATTCAAAAGTAGTCTTTAAAGATTACAATCCCAAAGAAAATTTACTTTTTCCTCCGAATTTATCGGAGTTGATTGATGAAAAGCATCCTGTGAAAATAGTTTCAAGCATTATTGATGGTTTGGATATTAAAAATCTAATCA